>NZ_PJBK01000085.1:0-24629 GCF_002836155.1 Pseudoalteromonas sp. GutCa3
CAATTAAACGCTATCGCTTAAAGTATAAATCAATCGCTTTGGTGAGGAGCTCATCGAGTTGTTCTTCAAATTCTTCAATATTAATATCAAAGTGCTTTAAGTAAGCTCGAGCCTGCACAAGAGATAAATTACGGCTGTTAACGCTATATTGTCGCTCGTCTATGGTTTTATCGTAACGAGGTAAAAATACAAATTGGCCATAAAATGGTGACTTAATATGTTTATTTGCAAAACGACAAAAATCTTCAACATGCTCAGCACCCTTAGGGCCAAGGCAACCGGGCTCGATGCGATACATTAAGCGAATTTTTTTGTCGTCATTTATTTGCATATAAAGCCTTTATCTAAAAAACAGTACGCGTACTATTTTTCCATCTTTAATTTGGTAACTCGAAATAAGTTCTGAGCGTTTATCAACTACCTTTTCGTCAGTTGAGCAGGTTTCTGATAGTTCGTGATCAATCACTATATCACCGTGGACTATGCGCTTAATTGGTGATGAGTGAATACACTTTAACTTTTTAAACATTAGCCCATAACGTTCTATTAGTTTTTCTTTACCTTTAAATAATAGCTCATTAGGGAAAATATAAAACTCAACATCTTCGGCATATACCCGAAGAAACTCTTCAATGTTACGCGCGTTATACGCTTTAACTAACTGCTCTACTACCGCAAGTGATTCGCGCGATTGCTTAGCTTTAGTTTGTTGCTTAACTGTCAGCGCTTCTTTTGCTTGCGTAACTGCTTTTTCAGCTTCGGCTACAGCCACTGCTTTTTCTATTTTATTTTTAGGTTTTTCAGTAGGTTTAATCTGCTCGTTACCCAATACCTTTGAATCGTCTGGTTTAGTCGCATCAATTGTTGGCTTTTTAAGCTCAGGTGCTTTGTATTCAAGCGTATTTACTTTGTCGTCAGCTTTGGCTTGAGTTACTGATTGCTCATCTTCAACTTTTGGTTTTTCAGCGTTTGCTTGAGCTTCAACTTGCTGCTCTTTTTGCTCAGGCTCGCTTTGTTCTGCGGCGTAAGTAATAAGCGCAACGGTGGTAATTAACGAGGCAAAAATAATAGATAACGGTTTCATAACTTTCCTAAAATGAACACTAAACACGTGTAATACCAATTACATTAAATAAGTGATCTATTATAACGTTAAGAAAATAGCACAATAACAAGGCGAAAATTGTGACATATAGTTACACTATATGAATAATTTTTAACGCAGTTAGTGAGTTATTTAATGCGATAGAATGATCATATTTTTGATAATATTGGTATAAGGGTGCAACATAGCAAATTTTAACGTTATCGGGTAGTTAATACCACCACTGTAGCCTACCAGTACTGCTCTACAGTAATGTTACCGGGTGCTTTGCGGCGGTTACGCGTAAAGTTTTTATCGAGAAGTATCGCGGTTGTGTCTTTTACCATTTGTGGATTTCCGCAAATCATAAATTGCGCGTTACTAGGCTCAGGATTTAATTTTACATGTTCAAACAAGCCGTTGCTCTCAATAGCGTTAGTAATCCGGCCACTTAAGCCTTGTAATGGCTCCTCTCTACTTACAACCGGAATATAGTTGAGTTGTTCTGGGTACACTCTTAATAACTCGTTAATAAGTGCCTGATAGCTTAAATCGTTATTAAAACGTACACCATGCACTAAGTTTATGCTTTTGTATTTTTTCCACACATCGGGCTGTTGCAATATTGATAAAAAAGGCCCTATGGCAGTGCCAGTACCTAACATCCAAAGCTGATCGCTTTGTGGTATTTCATCAAGGGTAAAAAAGCCAGTTGCGTGTTGTTCTATTAATACGGTTTCGCCAGGTTGTAATGTAGCTAAACGAGGAGAAAGCAAACCGTCAATAACGTTAATAAGGTAAAATTCAAGATCGGGGTTTTCAGGGGCATTCACATATGAATAAGCCCGAGCAATACGCTTGTCGCCATCCATAATAGAAAGCTTTGTAAATTGCCCTGCTTTAAACGGCTCTACATTAGCATTAACGGTTAAGCTAAAGAGCGTTTCGCTCCACCATGTTACGCTTTTTACTGTTGCTTCAACCCAATTAGACATAGTTACCTCTTGGTTTAGCCATTAAAGTTTTAAATAACTCACTCCATAAACATTAGCATTAAGCGACAAAGACTTACAGGAGAATATGACTAGATTTAAAGCAGTGATGTATGCAGAATTTACCAATAAAATAATGTGAATAATTAGCTCTGCGATAAGAGCCATTAATTGTATAAGGAAAAGCGAAGCAGCAGTAACTAAGAAAAATAAAGTCAAAAAAACAGTGCTTTTTTATTTTATCACTCACTTTAAAAGCGCTGCGTCTTATATCACCATTAGTGAATTATTTACTTGAAAAACTATTGCACTAGGAGAAGCCAAAGAGGAGTAAATGAGAAGAACCAAGCCAGAAACGAGTATTTTATCACTGACTCTAAAAGCGTATCGTCTCTTAACCTCTTAGTGAATTATTTATTTAAGCCTTTATTAATTAATTTTATAGTTAAACTCAAATTCCACACATAAAAAAACGGCGCTAAATTTAGCACCGTTTTTATAAGCAATTAGAAAAAGTTTACGCTTTTTTCTCTTCACAACTTGCTAGGTATTCGTCAAACGTACCTTGGAAGTCGATTACTTTTTTATCTTTAATATCAATGATACGCGTAGCTAATGACGATACAAACTCACGGTCATGGCTTACAAAAATAAGCGTACCTTCAAAGTCTTTAAGCGCATTGTTAAGCGCTTCAATAGCTTCCATATCCATGTGGTTAGTTGGTTCGTCCATTACAAGCACGTTAACGTCTTGCATCATTAACTTACCAAATAACAGGCGGTTTTTTTCACCACCAGAACAGTTACGCGCTTTTTTGTTTGAATCGTCTGCTGTAAACAACAAACGGCCTAACATGCCACGAACCATTAAATCGTTGTGCTTAGCTGTACGCCATTGCGACATCCAATCAAACAACGTTAAATCGTTTTCAAAATCTTTAGTGCTGTCTTGCGGGCAATAACCAAAGGTCGCATTTTCAGACCATTTAATTTCGCCTTCATTACTTTTAAGCTCGTCTACTAAACAGCGTAAAAATGTAGTTTTACCCACACCATTTTCGCCAATTACAGCAAGCTTAGCGCCAGCTTCTAGTAGTAAGTCGCCACCAGTAAATAATGTTTCGCCATCAAAACCATGGCCAAGCTTATTAACTTCAAGCGCTTGACGATACATTTTTTTACCTTCGTCAAACGAAAGTGATGGGCTCATACGGCTTGAAGATTTAACTTCATCAAGCTTAATTTTATCCATTTTTTTAGCACGCGAACTCGCTTGCTTAGCTTTTGAAGCGTTAGCACCAAAACGGTTAACAAAGTCTTGTAGCTCGTCAATTTCAGCACTCTTTTTAGCATTTTCAGCTAAAAGTTGCTCGCGTTGTAGGCCCGCAGCATCTAAGAACTTCTCGTAGTTACCAGGATAAATACGCAGCTCGCCGTAATCAATGTCGGCCATGTGTGTACATACCGAGTTTAAAAAGTGACGGTCATGCGAAATAATAATCATCGTACATTTACGTTTGTTAAGCTCGTTAGCAAGCCACGTAATTGTATGAATATCCAAGTTATTGGTAGGCTCATCCAGTAGCAAAATGTCAGGATTTGCAAATAACGCTTGTGCTAAAAGCACACGTAGTTTCCAACCTGGAGCAACGTTTGCCATTAACCCGTAATGAAATTCTTTATCGATACCCGCTTCAAGCAAAATTTCTTCAGCACGGCTTTCTGCCGTGTAACCGTCCATTTCAGCAAATACGCTTTCAAGATCGGCTACTTTCATGCCGTCGTCTTCGCTCATTTCTGGTAACGAGTAAATACGTTCGCGCTCTTGCTTTACTTTCCAAAGCTCCACGTCGCCCATAATTACCGCGTCTACAACGCTGTATTGCTCAAAAGCAAACTGATCTTGGCTTAGGTTACCTAATTTCAACCCTGGAGTAATAGATACATTACCCGCACTTGGAACAAGCGCACCGCTTAAAATTTTCATGAAAGTCGACTTGCCGCAGCCGTTAGCGCCAATTAAACCGTAACGGTTACCGTTACCAAATTTAGCTGAAATGTTTTCAAACAACGGCTCTGCGCCAAACTGCATCGTAATATTTGCGGTGGAGATCAAAAAGGGTAATCCTAGATTAGTACTGACAGGAGTACGCTGCAGCAAAACGCCACAAACAAGAACCAGACAATAGGGTAAATTAGCTGGCGAATTATACAGATCAGCCACAACGAATGAAAGATAAAAGGCAGCTAATTTATAACCAAGCGAAAATAACGGCAATTCTCAATTTTAAGCCACTATTTTTAGCGTGAGCGGTGGTGCTTACTTACAGCAGGGAATGTAAGCACCACCGACAGTAATATTAAAGAAGTGTTGCATCCAAAGAGCTAAGTTATTGCCCATGCTTTAATGCA
Organism: Pseudoalteromonas sp. GutCa3; assembly: GCF_002836155.1. Lineage (NCBI taxonomy): Bacteria > Pseudomonadati > Pseudomonadota > Gammaproteobacteria > Alteromonadales > Pseudoalteromonadaceae > Pseudoalteromonas > Pseudoalteromonas sp. GutCa3. The sequence continues at coordinate 4,489 of NZ_PJBK01000085.1, forward strand.
CAGGTTGATAAATTAACTTTATAGCGGCTGCATTTTTAGTAATTAATTGATTAACGGTCGCCACGTCATCAAGTGTTAGCGACTCCTTACTTAGCATAAAGTGCACATTGTTAACGTTAATCGGTGTAATAGACCTTACCTGCGTAATTGAGGGGTGTTTTTTTACAAAGTACTGCGCAACCACAGAGTCTTCAATAACATAGTCAATTCGTTTTTTATCTAGCATGCTAAATCGATTATTTGCTTGGGCAGTAAGCACGACCTGTGTTGAATACTTAGTTTTTAGTTGTTCAAGCTCGTTACCAAAAAAGCTTCCTCGGTTAATACCAGCTGTAAACTCCTTACTAAAAAGCTCAGGTAAGCTTGTTACATCAGGCGAATCTTTATGTTTATAAAGATGCATAACTTCTTCGCGGTAGGGCAAACTAAAGTGCGCATATTGAGCGCGTTTTTTTGTGTAACTTGCCGCGTAGGTTATATCTACTCGGCCATTTTTAAGCTCAGCTTGAACACGCGAAAAACTCGGGAAATAAGTCCATTTAATACAAAATTTTGAATCTTTAAAGATAGCGTTTACAGCATCCACTTCTGTGCCTAAAAATGCATCACCTTGTTTTACAAGATAAGGCGGCCAATTAGTTTCGTTAGTGCCCATCACTAATGTTTTTGAACACGCAAGGGCATTAAAGTGAGTAAATAGCAGTGTAGTAAATGTTAAAAATAAAGTTTTCATTACACTCCTAGTATTTAAACAGCGCTTTAAGTGCTGTTTTGTTTTTGTTTATATGCTCATTAATTACTGCAAGCTCAGTAACCGACACCGTTTTTTTGCTAAACATTAAATAAATATCGTCTTTATTTACATACTCAATGTTGGTTACTAATTTTATATTTGAGCCCTTTTGGCCAAAATAAGCACCCACTAACTCGTCTTCAATAGCAAAATCAATACGTTGTTTATTAAGCATTTCAAAGCGTTTACTGGTTGCACTGGTGTATTCAATCTGCTTTTTATATTTAGTTTTATATTGCTCAAATTCCTCGCCGTAGTAGCTTCCAAAGTTAGCGCCAACAATAAAGCCTTGTTTAAAAATGTCTTCGAGGTTTTTAACGCTATGCTGATTATTTTTGTTTTCGTATAAACGCATAACTTCAGTTCGGTAGTTATCACTAAAGTGCACATATTTAGCGCGCTCATCTGTATAACTTGCAGCCCATCCTAAATCAATACGGCCGTATTTAAGCTCAATAAAAGCCCGCTTAGAATTTGGCAGCAACTTAACTTCAAAACAAAAAGGGGAATCAGCAAATATAATATTGAGTGCATCAACCTCCAAGCCTTGCAGCTTACCGTTAATGCCCATTACATAAGGCGGCCAAAAAGCATCGTGCGATGCCACGCTAAAGGTTCTTTCACAAGCAAATACATTAAATGGAGCCGTAAACAGCAAACATAAAAATACGGTAATTAATTTATTCATTACGCCTCATAGTTATTATTTTGCTCATTATTACAACAGTATAAACCAGCTTTTGTATTTTAGCGGCGCGGGTTTGTTTAAAGATGTAAAAACCATCCGTAATTATGAGAGCGCCTAGTATGCCGGTGTTTATAGAAGGGCGTTTGTATTGCATTTTAAATTTTATACTGCGTATGTATCACTTAACATCAGTGCTTAATAACAATGGCGTATTAATTTAAAAATTTCTACTTATTAAGCCTATATTTAATGCGCTTGTTCCTGTAGATTAAACAAATAATGAATGCAGTATTAACAGTGTCTTAGCTGTTAAACGATTAGCCAAGGAGCGGTGAGTCTCTTGTCAAACACCACACTTACTTATTACAACCAAAATGCCAAAGCCTTTAGCGACTCAACACTTAACGTTGATATGTCGGCGCTTTATGCTGAGTTTTTACCGCACGTTGCACAACATGGGAGTATTTTAGATGCCGGTTGTGGCAGTGCGCGCGATGCCGCATTTTTTAAAGCGCAGGGTTTTACTGTAAGTGCGTTTGATGCAAGCCAAGAGCTGGCAGAGTTGGCAAGCAGTTACTTACAACAACCTGTAGCGGTTAAAACATTCCAAGAGCTAAATTGTGTAAATCAATACGACGGTATTTGGTGCTGCGCTAGTTTATTACACGTTCCAAAAGCTGAGTTACCGCAGGTGTTTTTAAACCTACAACGTGCGCTTAAACCGAATGGCGTTTTGTATGTATCGTTTAAATATGGCGATACAGAGCGTGTGCATAATGGGCGTGAATTTACCGATTTAAATGAAAATGCTTTAACGCACTTACTTAGCCAAACGCAGTTAAAAGCTATTAAACAATGGCAAAGTGTTGACAAGCGACCAGAGCGCGAAAGCGAAGTATGGCTAAATGCGCTTATAAAAGTAGTACACGTTTTATGATTGGAGCAATGCAGCAACAGCTCGACTTTATTGCATATATTCAGCGAATGTTAGTTGAAGGTGAATTCACAGCTACTTATAAATATGCATTGTTACATGCAATTGCTGATGTGTGTGTAGAGCATAAAAATAGTAATCCCGAAGCTCCAATGGAAATTGAAATCGACACTCTGGTTGATAAGTTTATTCAACTGTATTGGAATCATTCAGTGCCATATGCATTGGGCACAACAGATATAATAACCAATGCCGAAGATATGTTACTCAAGCAAAATAGCTTAGGCCAAGCAAAGTTCATTACCAAGATATTCAAGCTGCAAAATGCAGGAATTAAAAGTTATAACGCATTCAAAAATCATCAGCAATACAGCAAAGTAATAAGCTCATTACGGCGTACATTTATTGATGGGCCTCTTTGGCGCTTGCAGTTACTTTCGGGAAAAGAAGAGTGCTTTTTATATCCTCATACACTTTTAGGTAAAGGTAGGGAGCCAAAGCGAATTGTTTTAAATGTAGGTATTGCTCAGTGCTTTAGGCGTTTTTACGATTTGGTTGTGCATCTTAGTGTTACTGAATGGGTAGAAAAAGTACAAACAATAAAAGCGAATCAAACGTTATTGGGATCGCAAAGCCAGCTACAAGAGTTTTTATTTGGTACTAATAGAACTGCTTTAAAAGTAGTTGCGCCGCTGCTTATTGATATTCAAAAAGGGCTTTGCTTTTATTGCCAAAAGCCAATGAATCTAAAAAACGAAAAAGAAACTAAAAAAACACCAGAGATCGATCATTTTATCCCGTTTAAGCGTTATCCAAACGACTTAGCACATAACTTTGTTGCTGCGCATGCTGATTGTAATAACAATAAGCGAGACCACCTTGCAGCATTCGCTCACCGCGACCGCTGGCTAGAACAAAACCTCGATACATATAAAGCCGAAATTGCCAATAAACTCCAACCTTACTTTTATTGTGATTCAGATAAGTCACTTGCAGTAAGTAATTGGGCATATCAGGTTGCACAGGCTAACAGTGCAAAGTTATGGGTAAAGAAAGGTTATTTTGAAGAAGCGGCTAGTTTTAAATATCAGCAACCAAGTACAGGGCTGGATTTAGTGGCGGAAGAAAAGCCAAGGTATGACGTGTAATACAGAATTTGTAGTTCGTGCTGTAGGCGGGAGTTTATCTCGCGCTTTGGGTTGTAGGCGCAGAGCTTGCTCGCGCGAAAAGCGAAGCTTTTAAATTTCGGTGTAATTAATGTGTAGGTGCGATTTTATATCGCGCTTTGGATTGTAGGCGGGAGTTTACCTCGCGCTTTAACACGTAGGTCGTGCTTTAGCGCGACAATGTAATTTAAATCATACGAACATGTATTGTAGCAACAAGCTTTAGCCGTGATTCTCACATAGTGCAGTTAGGGATTTAAGGAGTTAAATAACCTCTATTCGAGGTTATATCGCGTTGGCGATGGCAACCAAAGGGCGGCTGCCGCCGACCGCCCTTTGGAATCCCACGGCGCACCCGAGGATCACACTGTATCCTCAAGTTAAAAATTGATGTGAACGTAATCGCCGTGTATTCGCCATCCATGGCGATGTCACGGCTTAACTTGCATCCATGCAAGCGATTACTCATCAATTTATAACTTTCGGGTGTGATCACGGGGATTTGGAGTGTGTTGGTAGACTGGTGTTTATTAATAAACACAAACTATACATACACATAAAAACTTTTAAATGTGTTCTATTAATAAAATAATTTAACTTGCCTAAAAAGGATTAAAGATAGTGTTTTCAAATGTATTGCAGTTTTTTATTTCATCTTCTACCGGAGTATTAACTTTAATTTTTACAGCTGTGTTATTTCTTATTTTTTGTATTGGATATAATCAAGCAAAAAAAAATAATAATACTCCTTTTGTAAATTATGTGCCGACACTTTTAACAACGGCAGGTATATTCGGTACATTTTTAGGTATTGTAATTGGCTTGTTCTACTTTGATCATACAAAGATAGATGAAAGTATCACTGAATTATTACTAGGTTTGAAAACTGCATTTATAACTAGTCTCATTGGCTTGATGCTATCAATTGTATTTAAGGTATTACAAACAACTACTTTTATAAATGAAGAACTAATAAGTAATGAAGAGGCCACGCCTGAAAACATTTTAGCTGCAATAAAAGCTCAGAAAAATGCCACTAGTGACCTAAAAGCAGCCATTACTGGTAGTGAAGAAGGTACACTTCTAAGCCAGTTAAAGTTATTGCGCTTGAATGTAAATGATAATTCAGAAAAAGCACATAACCTTTGCGTCGAACAGTTCAATACGAAGCTTGAAAAACAAGATGAATTTGCTGACAAACTTTGGATTAAATTACAAGATTTTGCCGATACGTTATCTAAATCTGCAACAGAAGAGATTATTGCAGCCTTAAATAATGTAATAGCTGATTTTAATCAAAAACTTACCGAACAATTTGGCGAAAACTTTAAAAAGCTTAATGAGGCAGTTTTTAAATTAGTTGAGTGGCAAGAAAACTACCGCATTCAACTAGAGGAAATGAAAGCTCAATATAGTCATGGTGTAGAAGCTATTGTTAAAACTGAAGTATCAGTGGCAAGTATTAATGAGCATGCTAAGTCTATTCCTCAGTCAATGGATACTTTAACTGAAGTTATGGAAGTTAACCAACATCAATTAGCTGAGCTTGAAAGACATTTAGAAGCATTCGAACAAATGCGGGATAAAGCTGTTGAAGCAGTACCTCAAATACAACAACATGTTGAGAATACAGTAAAAGATATCAGTGCTGCAGTAGAAGCAGCAAGTACACATTATACGTCTTTATTAACCCATTCTGATGAGTACATTAATAAGCACATTACTAGCTCAGAAGCTTTGTTAGATAAATTTGTGAACACTACTGAGCAAGGTATTGATGCAGTAGGTAATAAGCTAATAAATAGTTCTGAAAACATGGGTAAAGCATTAGATTTAGCCAGTACTGAGTTTACCAATAATGCTTCAAGAACAAATGAAAGTTTGCAATCAAGCTCAGATTATTTAGCAGATGGTAGTGATAAGATGAAGCAGCACATATCAGATACTGTTTCAGATTTAAATAATAACATGAGAGATCTCATTGAGAAGGTTGTTGTTGAAGCGCGCACAATGAGCACTACTTTCAAAGATGCAAACAGTGAATTATCTCAAGATACTAAGCAAGCTAGGGATCTTTTCTTGTCAACAAACTCAGAAGTAAGAGACCAAATAAAACGGGTAATTGAGCAAGCTAGCCAAGAACAAATGCAGCAAACACAGCGTACTTTTGTAGCTATTGAAGAGTCGGCTAAGCAACAATTAACTAAAACACATGAAACTGTAGAACACCAATTGAAAATGATTGACCAATCAATGCAAGAAGAGCTAACTCGTGCACTACAGCTTATGGCTAATTCCTTAGGCCAAATTTCAGGTAAATTTGCTGAAGATTATCAAGTACTAACACAACAAATGAGAAAAGTCGTTGAACAAGGAGCAACGGTTTAATGGAGCATATTTTTGGTAAACGTAAGCAGCCAGAGGAAGGTGGTGAGCATTGGTTATCTATTTCAGATTTAATGGCTGGTCTGATGATGGTGTTTTTGTTTATTGCCATTGTTTTTATGCGCCACACAATGAAAGAAAATGAAAAAATTAAAAGTATTGCTGTTGCCTACCAAGAGAAACAAGTCGCTATATATGAGTCTTTGATAAAAGAGTTTGATGAAGATTTAGAAAAATGGGGAGCTGAAATAGATAGGGAAACTTTGGCTTTTAATTTTAAATCACCAGATGTTTTATTTGATAATGGTGATATTGATATTAAACCTGCTTTTGCAGGAATTCTTGATGATTTTTTTCCGCGCTATTTAAAGGTACTTAAACCATTTAGAAGCTCAATTGACGAAGTGAGAATTGAGGGGCATACCAGTAGTGAGTGGAATAAGGATAGTAGCGATGAAGAGGCCTACTTCAAAAATATGAGGCTATCACAAGGCAGAACTCGATCTGTTCTATCTTATTTATATTCACTTGTGCCAAAAGAAACACCCTGGATAAAACGAAATATCGCAGCAGTTGGCTTCTCTTCATCACGCTTAATTATGACGGAACAGGGCATTGAAGATACAGAGAAATCGAGACGTGTGAGTTTCAGAGCTATTACAAACGCCCATATACAAATTAAACGTATTTTAGAGGCACAAGAGTAATGAAGATTGAAATAGACTTCAAAGCTTTGCAATCTGCAGCGATAAGAATGGGGGCGTCAAATAAGCAGACTAAGCTCGATTCTAGCCTCGCTCAATTAAATGCAATAGACAGTGGGTTAGGCGAGGGCTTGGTATTAGGAGAAGATTTACAACTTTCTGAAATAGATAACACGAATAGTCTTTTGTCCTACAAAGGGCGGCAAATAATGCTCTATATTCCAGAACAAAGGAGCAACATAGAAGAAGTCATAAAAAATGGCAAGATAACAGAGGCTCGACGTTTGCATGTTGCAGAATGCAGCACAATTGAGGATATGAGGAATAAAGGTTTTTTTGATCGCTACCAAGTGACTAATGATATTAGCGGTAGCTATCCGGTAGTCGGTCGACAGAGTTACCGGGGAGAGTGGATAGAAAGCAAAGCTGAGCTTGGTGTATGCAAAAACTGCCTAAGGATTTTAAACTACAAAGGTTATGCTGATCTTAAAGGTGTTGCAAAGGAAAAGGTATTTTTAGAACTCAGACTTTCAGAGTTGTTTGATACTTACAGCTCTTGCTTCAAATATTACCCCACGCGATTAAAAACGATTGGCAGCTACACTAAAGGCTGGGACAAAATATCTTCAAGTTATCGAGAACAGCAAAACTATACTTGTGAACAATGTGGTGTAGAGCTATCAAGATACAAGCGACTTTTACATGCACATCATATTAATGGCGTAAAAACAGATAATTCATTGAATAATTTAAAGTCTCTGTGCGCAGATTGCCATACTAAGCAACCTAACCATGACCATATGCATGTACTTCATGATGATCGCCTGCTTATAAATCAACTTAGAAGAGAGCAGCATAAATTTGATTGCAGTGATTACCGTGAGGTATTGAATTATGCAGATTCAGCACTCGAAGGCTTGTTGTTAAAGTGTAAAAAGTACAGTTTACCTACACCTGAGTTAGGTATTAGCGTCAGAAATGGGGATGATTTTGTTTCTATAGATTTAGCATGGCCGAGAAAAAAGTTCGCAGTAGTGATCGAAAAAGAACAGATTCAACTTTTAAGAACGCAGGGCTGGACGGTTTATTTAGCAAGTGAGTGCCTTAATAATTTTACAAGTATGCAACGTATGATACGTTAATTGACTTACCGATATTGCATAGCTTGAAGTTTTCTCTCGCTAAAAGCGAAGCGTTTTGAATGCTGATAAAGTTTGATGTACTAATAGAGCTTTGGTTTTCGGGTTCCGAAGTTAAATAACTTCTATTCGAGGTTATATCGCGTTGGCGATGGCAACCAAAGGGCGGCTGCCGCCGACCGCCCTTTGGAATCCAACGGCGCACCCGAGGATCACACTTTATCTTCAACTTACGTTAATGATGTGAACGTAACCAGCGTAGGTAGGCCATCCATGGCCAAGCTACGCTTTGTACAGCATTGCCTAAAGGGATTTAGGTACTTGGAATTTGTCGGGAACAAAATTCCGCCATGCTGTAAATTACTCATTATTAACTAAGTTTCAGGTGTGATCACGGGGAGTTGGAGTGTGTTGGTAGATTGGTGTTTATGAATGTAGTCGCGATTTTACATCGCGCTTTAACTTGTAGGCGGGAGTTTATCTCGCGCTTTGGATTGTAGGCGCAGAGCTTGCTAGCGCGAAAAGCGAAGCTTTTAAATGTTGATTAAATTTGCGGCGTTTATAAATGATGTTTTGGTGTGGGATTTAAGGAATTAAAAAACCTCTATTTGAGGTTATATCGCGTTGGCGATGTCAACCAAAGGCCGCCTGCCGCCGACCGCCCTTTGGAATCCCACGGCGCACCCGAGGATCACACTTTATCTTCAACTTACGTTAATGATGTGAACGTAATCAGCGTAGATAGGCCATCCATGGCCAAGCTACGCTTTGTACAGCATCCATGCTGTAAATTACTCATCATTAACTCAGTTTCAGGTGTGATCACGGGGAATTGGAGTGTGTTGGTCGATTGGTGTTTATGAATATAGGCTAGGGTCTTGTTTAGAAAAATATATTAAAAAAACTGAAAGTTAGTTAATTCGACTAACTTGTAATTTTAAGGGACTAAAAATGGCAATACAGCCAATTAAATTTAGTAAATCTTGTATAAAGACATTAACTGCCGTGGAAGCGGATGAAGCACGCTCAAATCAGCATGAATTTCAAGGAGTTGCTCCTTTAAAAGAAATGTTTGGTCATACCAGATTAACTACAAAAGCTACTTTTTCAATTCGAGGGAGTAGTGATTCATACTCAGTAGACCTAACATGGTATGACGCCAGAGAAGGTAAACCAAATCGTTCTGCAGAATATAGGTTATATTTTCAAAGCTCGCCTGTAATGGAGGCGGCTCAAGAAGGTGATGTAATAGCAATTGGGTATGATAATAATAATAATATTCACTGTGAACTTATCCAAAGCCAAAGAGTTACAAATCGAAATACTCAATGGCAGGTATCTCAGGGTACTGCATAGCTCTATTATGGATAAATACGTTTAATTAAATTATTTAAACATACTCCTAGTTTTGCACCTAATAATGGCGGTACAGCATTACCTACTTGGGTATATTGTGGTACTTCAAATTTACGCATCTGACCGCCAGTTGTTATTTTCGAACGAAATTCGAATTGATCTGGAAATGATTGAATTCGTGCCATTTCTCTAACGGTCAGAACGCGAAGTTCATTCTTATCGTAATGACAAGCATCATCTGGTATTGAAAGTGCGGCAGGTGCAGCTGCATCTGCAATTAAAGCTTTTTGAGTCTGCTTTTTGGTTGGGTGCTCTAATAGGTATTTAACTAGGTCAAACTTGCTATTAAATTTGACTAATCGGTTTTGCTGATTTAAGAACTCTTTATCTAGTAACACAGCTGCGCTTTCATTACTAAGGTCTGCTACACCTCTCTTGAGGACATTAAATACGTCTTTTGTGACCTGCTTATCATTTACATCTTGTAATATTTGGTAAATTCTAAATCGTCTTCTTACAATGTCACTGTTTACTCTTTGTTCGTGGTTTTTAAGCTCGGTAACATTACCTAAAACAACTGAAAATTGAGTATTTAACTGTTTAATATAAGATGACTGTTTCGAGGGATGACTCAACTTTAAATCATCAAGTGCATCTTTCACTGATGCGGTTCTATCTGCTATTAGGGAATTTAGAAAACTATTTCTAAATAATTTATGGTGCTCTGCTTTTGTTATATCAAAATAGGGGAGATCACCAAATTTTACAGTGTTAATACTCTTTTTAGCTTTTTTGAAAAAGGTAATTGATTGCTCAAATAATTCTGTTTCAGCTTCATTTAAATGTTTAAGCTTTTCAAAATAGTCCTCACGTATTGCAATCATAATAAAGCGAGGCCTGTTTTGAGCTATTCCGGCATATTTAGCATTAACGTGTAAACAAAGAGGAATATAACCTTTAGTTGCAAACACTTTTGCAACTTCATGCCACGCATGGAATTTTTCTCCTGCTTCGTCTTTAAAAGCACGTAAAATTCCCGTTACATTTTCGAGCATTGCAATTTTAGGCCGAACTAAAGATACGAAGGTAGCGAACTCCCACGGTAATGTATTTTTATCACAATCTTTTTTACGCATGCCCGCCATACTAAAACTTTGGCATGGTGGCCCACCAGAAACGAGATCTAATTCACCTTTACCGAATGAATTATGAAGTTCATCGCATAACTTTGAGTTTGTAGTTAACAGTTTGTTTAGCTCTACAATGCTGCCGACAATTAGCTTATTCTGTATGCTTTTTAGATCACATGGGAGGTCAGAAAATCCATTCTTATTATCAAACTCCGGGAAGCTAAAAGGATTTTCTCTTAATCTAGGTTTTAAATCTTTATAGTTACTGTTCAACCACAACGTATTTTTCGGCATTAATCCATCTTCAGCTAATTGCGCTAAATTCTCTTTAAAAAAATTATAAGCAAAAGTTTCTGCTGCCATAGGCGAAAGTTCATTAGCAAGTACAGTTTCAAAGCCGACACTTTCTAGCCCTAATGTTAAGCCACCGCAGCCTGCAAACAATTCTATATGATTCAAAACACATCCAACAATAAATGAAAACCACCGGATTTTACGGGAATCACTGTCAAAAGTCCAGGTAAGAATCAACTATTTTATGTATTGACTTAGGAACAAGAAAAGTATAATTTAATTAAAGGCTTATGAGAGTAGCCCTCCTTTCTGTAAAGACCCTTTGTGTCCTCTCTGTAGATAAAGTTGTGAATTCGCAGCTAGGTTTACAGTGTTCGGACTGAAATCAATTTATAACTCTAACTACACATATCTTCGGCGCGGGAAGCGCCATCCTGATTGTAGGAAAAGCATTAAGCATCACCCAATTAATCTAAATTTATTCTAGCTGCGGTGAATTCCAAAATCTTTGGACCATCGAAAATGATAAATGAAAAACGACTAAAGCAAGAAGCAAAGCTTTTAAAGAAAAATAATAATGGTTTAAACCAAGCACGAGCACTGGAAATTGTTGCTCGTAAATATGGTTATTCTAGTTGGCGTGATGTTTCAAAAGAGTTAAAAAAGCAAGCAATAGAAGGTATTCCCATACCCAGTATTTCAACAAATTTTGTTGAATACAATGAAGTTGAAATGTCAGATAAGGATTATGAGGTTTATGATCAAGAACGGGTCGGTGATTTACAGTTAGAACAAAAATTATTGCTGAGAAGTAATACAGTTGCTTTGACTAAGTTAGGCGTAGAGTTTTCTCTTTTTGAGCCTACACAAACAGGTTTAAATAAATCTATTTTGGATGCAACGCAGTCTGTAAGAGATCATTTCGAGTTAGAGGAGTTTCATTATTACTTCCAACAAGAGCAAGGTGTTATAAGGAAAGAAGTTAGTTATTTGGTTAATCAGAACGAAATAAAAGAAATTATTGGAAGTTTTTACCGCCCTAAAACTAAGCAGGGTGATCCGAGAATGTGGTATCGGCAACTACCCAAATTTGCCGCCGCTGGTGAGCAAATTGCTATTATCATTTACCAAGGTGCCCCGCATCTCATTAACCTTAGCCAAGTTGATTTAGAAAATGAATTACAGAACCCTTATAGCCATGTATATAAATTAATAAAAAGCTATATAAATAAAGAGTTTTCTTATTCTGCAGAGTTACTTACCAAGATAAAAGAATTAGCTATAAAACCTTTTAAAGCACTACGAAGTGGTGATACTGCAATTGGTTTTACATTAGAGGCTTTACTTGGTATCGAGGCAAATTCATCAAAAGATCCGGATTATCATGGTATTGAAATTAAGTCGGGTAGAGGCGGTAAAAATCGGACAACTTTATTTGCCCAAGTTCCTGATTGGAATTTAAGCCCTTGTGGGTGCAAAGAAATAGATTTTGCTAAAGGCTCTAGTGCAAAAATTTTGGAGAAATATGGCTATGAAAGAGAAGAGGACTTTAAATTGTATTGTACGGTCAGTACTCAGCGTCAAAATTCTCAAGGACTACATTTCATATTTAACAAACAAAAAGACCAGCTTGAAGAATGGTATCGTAATGAGGAATTAGTCGCTGTTTGGCCAGCGAAACTATTGAAAAGACGTTTAGTTGAAAAACACTCTGAAACATTTTGGGTACAAGCTAGGAGTTTTAAAGAAAGTGGCGAGGAATTTTTTCAATTAGAAAAAGTTGTGCATACTAAGGCACCTGTTTTGAGCCAACTAATACCGCTAATATGCTCCGGTGTCATTACAATGGATCATCTAATAAAACGTTCGGGTGAAACCGGTCGAGTTACAGAAAAAGGACCGCTTTTTAAAATAGATAAAAGAAACCTAGAGTTGCTTTTCCCCGAGCCCATAGAGGTTAATTTGTAAATTAACCAGTAAAAATTGGGAGTAATTAACTGCTTGTAAATACCAATGTGTTGCATTAAAACCACTCCCTGTTTGCGAGTGGTTAGTTTACTAAAAAGTACATTGTAAACAAGCATTAACTCATTATCGAATTGAAGGCTGTTGCTTAGGCCACTCCCCCGTAATTACACCCGAAATTGAATTAATTATGAGTAATAGCAGCGCATGGATGCGCGTTAAGCGATGCTTACACAAGGATGTGTTTCATTGCGTTTACGTTCATATCATTATTTAAATTGAGGAAATAGTGTGATCCTCGGGGCGCCGTGGGGTTCCAAGGGGCGATCGGCGGTATCCGCCCTTTGGTTGCCATCGCCAATGCGATATAAGTAAATTCAATTTAAAAGCTTTGCTTTTCGCGTGATCAAGCTGGGTGTCAGCAGTAAACTCGAAGTCTCTGCCTATTAATATGAAGAATAAGAAATTAGAATCTATAAATTAATATTACCCAGCCACGAATCTTTTAATCTTATGCTACTTAACATGAGTTTTATGAATACCTACATTATTTTGATTTCGCTGCGAGACTTATGATTAAAGCTGTTAAGGCTGCACCAGCAACAAATGCACCTAGATCTGAATCAGTTTTTTTAGCATTACTTGCATTTCCTCTAGGTGGAACTTTTACTGTTACTGTTTTACTACTCTCTAAACTTCTAATTGTATTTTCAACCGCATCGATTATCTCTGAAACACATACTTGCATCGCTTTTGCACAGCCAAACATTTGATCAACAGAGAACGTTGATTTACCCGATTCTAATCTACTGTAACTAGCTTGCGTTAATCCTAGAGCATCAGCTAAATCGGATTGTTCAATACCTAACCCTTTTCTCTTATTTGCGATGACTACACCCATAACAGATGAAAAAGAGGCTAATTTATTATCCATAAATATATCCTTAACTAAATTAATAGTTGCATTATTCGTAAAAAGAGCTAAATTACATAAATCGACATAATATACGTTTAATGTATTTGATGTCGGTTTGTTATTTTAATTACGTTTATTATATAGGAAAAGATAATTATGAATAGTCTAAAAGTCGGTGATATTTTGTACCGTAGTAAATTGTTAGTGCAACATGCTGGCGTGGTTGTCGGAGAAAATGCAGTTTTGCATATTGCTCCATCAGGAATGGAGATCTGTACATTAGCTAAATACGGAGAAGGAAAGCTTGTTAAAGCAATTTCATGTAGCTTGCCTGAGTCAGAATGGGGACCTTTTTTAAAAAGAGCATACGAATTAGTTAATGAAGCTAAAAATTATCAGTTATTTAGTTTTAACTGTGAGCATTTAGTTTCTTCTATTAAAAGCTTAAAGCCAAACAGTTCACAAATAACTGGTGCAGCTATGGGGGCTATTGTTTTCGGTTTATTTAATATTGCCAAAGGAAACGAGAAAATTTTTCTACCAATGGGTTTGGGGGCATTAGCAGGTATTCTATTGACTAATAGTATGAGAAGGTATGATTATACTATTCAATCATGAGTGAATTGGGCTTAAGTAAAGAAGTATTATTATTTTAAAAATAATGTTACTTCCTTTTATTTGCTTAACTGTACTCGAAATTTCAAATATCAAGTTTTACATTTATAGAGCACTAAAATTTAATTGACGTACTTGTATGACAATCTTTGCATACTAAAGAGTAATTTTCTTTACGTTTACTTGTTTTAGTATTGGTGCTTGAGCACTCAGGGCATGGTGATTTCATTGGTGTATTTGCACTGCAATTACCGCATTTTACAAAGTAGCCATAGCGCCCAGAAAGAGGCTGCAAATTGGTCGAGCTATTACATTGCTTACAAGCTAATGTTATCTCTTTGATTAGATCGCTTTTAGGTTTTACTTGTTCAGTAATGGTTTGCTTAGTCGCTATTAAAGCCTCATCGTAAAAAGATTCTGATTCGCTTATCTTTGCAGATACATATGAAGGCTCTTGTAAGTTAGGTGATATATTTTGCTCTAAAATAAACTGGCAAATTCTATCGAGTGTTTCTTCACTGAACCACGGTCGAACGTTCGTTGTAAAAAGATGAAGCGGATTAGGTTTAGACGCAGGAAGCTTCATTATTTCGAGTAATTTATCAGTTATAAATTCTGATTTAACTAATCGATCTTCAATTGCTTTTGGTGTGTTTTCTCGGTTGATAATGGCGTTGCTCGATATGGCACAAATACTATGCCACTCTCTGCCACCAAACCCCTGTTGCAGTTTGCCAAATAATTTAGTGAGTAGGTTTGGTGCATTGTCGCGCATTAGGCTTTTTAATAGTTCTAGTTGTAATTCAACCTGTTTTATTGGCGATGGCATACCTTGCCAGTTGCCGCGATAACTGCGACTCCATTCTTGATGTTCATTAATCGTTACTTCGCCTGTAATGCTTTTAGATTCGATGAGAATAAAGCCATAGGTGTATGCGATTAGATGGTCTATTTGTGCGGTTTCGCCATTGTGTTTAAATTTCACATCGTTAAACACAAATACCTGACTATGATCTTTAAAGGCGCGGCGTAAATAAAAAGCAACGTCGAGTTCTTGCTTTTGACCTGCTTGTATTTTAGCTGAGTTGCTGTTGATGAGGGTTTTATCTTTTAGAATCATGAGGCGTCCTTTCAATCATGTATTTGCTTAGAATATCATTGAAGTACCGAATAAGAATACTGCTTAAGTTCAAAAAACGCGAGATAAACTCCCACCTACAATTTAAAAGCTTCGCTTTTCGCGCGAGCAAGCTGAGCGCCTACAGGTGTTTAGGCGGGCTTTGTAGCGTTGATTGGGGTAATGAGCTAGTTACTAAAGAGAAAGCGCGATGTAAAATCGCACCTACGGTTTTGTTGAGTGTGGTGGTTTAAATTATTGTGGGTGAGGTTTTATACCTCGCGGGTGCTTTACAAAAACCAAGACACAAGGTGAACTCCCACCCATAGCTTTAATTTTGCTTTTTGGATTAGTAATGTTGATGTGTTTTTTCACATTTATAGGTACACTATTTTAAAGTTTTAATTCAGGGAATGAATAATGATTAAGTGGATTTTACTGGTATTTATTAGCGTATTTACAACTTTTCCTCAAGCTGGTGAGGCTTACACAGAAGCCCAATGCGATAGCATTAAAAAGCAGCGCGAAGCTATTCGGTCTCAATTTAGAAGTGGCTACAGTAATAAAGAAAGTGAGCGTTTAACTGCGCGCGATAAAACGCTATTTACCTTACTTGCTAATCACTGCAGTAAGCCTAAAAAGAGTGGTAGTGCTTATCAGGCTACTTCTTCTACCGCAACTCGTACGCCTAATAGCAATTGGTTACTCAATCAAAAAGTGTCAAACATGTCTTTGCACAGCGATAGCTATAAAGATGCCGCCAAGCTTGATGCTTGGTCAAAGTTTTATAAGTTGCCCAAACGTTGCCGTAAGAAAGGGATGAATTCGGCCGACTTTGTATGGTGTAGCGAATATAGGGGTAAGCAAAAAGAGTTATTTGAAGCACAGTGGCAAGGGCGCCAATAAAGATGTTTAAAACAAAATTGCGCGTGGTGTTTGTATTTTTTGTGCTGCTAATTGCATCGGCGCTCATTGCTAATCATTTTACTGGGCGGGTATTTAATTATCATGATCCTATAGGCGAGGTTAAACGAATTTATAGTAGTTTATCGTCGCAGGTAACTACTGAACCGTTAGCAACTAAACAGCTTAAAAATGTATAGATTTAATATACCTAACTCTAAGTACATCGACAAATTTAGCTTAAACGCGACAGCTAAGGCATCCCCCCGTGATCACACCCGAAATTAAATTAATGATGAGTAATTAACAGCATGGATGCTGTTAAAAGCGTAGCTTGGCCATGGATGGCCTATCTACGCTGGTTACGTTCATATCATTAATTTAAATTGAGGAGATAGTGTGATCCTCGAGGCGCCGTGCGGTTCCAAGGGGCGGTCGGCGGTATACGCCCTTTGGTTGCCATCGCCAACGCGATATTTGTATATTAAATTACAAACTAAAAGCGCGAGGTAAACTCCCGCCTACGACTTTTCGCGCGAGCAAGCTGAGCGCCTACAGGTGTTTAGGTGGGCTTTGTAGTAAGGGTTTGAATGATGCGACATGTACCTGTTTTTAAGGTATAAAGTAAACATTGTGATTATAGGAACTCATCATGGATGATTTATTAAACCAAGGTTTAAGCCTTTTATTTGTTATTGGTAGTGTTTATTCACTATTAGGTGTTTTGTTTATCAAAATATGGCTTCATCAGAAGAATGCAAAACTACCTGTAGATCGTAAAAAGCTTAAACGTGTTGCAGCGCAGACACTTAATGAACAAGTTAATGATAAAGTTCTAGATGTAATAGGCTTAGTCTTTTTGTCTGCTTTGATAGTCAGCATGCCTTTTGCTTTGAAAGGAATTGCTGAAATGTTTGCCAGCGGCAAGCTCAATTACTTTTTAATTATCGTGATTGCATTGGGGCTAACGTATGTGGCACGAAAGCTTTGGGTTAAATCTAACGACTTAATAAAGCTAAAACTAGGACGTGATGCAGAATTAGCAGTTGCTTCAGAGCTTATAGAATTACAGTCACACGGTTATCAGGTATTTCATGATATACAAGCAGATGGTTTTAATATTGACCATTTAGTTGTTGGGCCAAATGGAATATTTGCTATTGAAACCAAAGGCAGACATAAACGAATAAAAGACGATACAAATTACAAAGTTAAATTTGAGAATAACCATTTAGCATTTCCTTCTTGGTTTGAAAGTAAGCCGTTAGAGCAAGCTCAAAACCAAGCTAATTGGGTGAATAAATGGCTTTATGAATCAACCGGTTTTAATACTCCGGTTTTACCTGTTTTATGCTTTCCTGGTTGGTTTGTGGAACTAAAGCAGAGACCAATCTTTCCAATCGTTTCTCATAAACAAATAGTTAAAACTATCCTTTCAATGCGACAAGTTAGCTTAAATCAAGAGCAGCAGCGTGCTATTTGCTATCAAGTGGTGCAGCGAGCCTTAAACGATAGTAAGGTAATTTAAAAGCTTCGCTTTTTGCGCGAGCAAGCTTCGCGCCTACAGGTGTTTAGCTTGGCCTTATTTAAAAGCCAAAGCGCGATATGCAATCGCACCTACGCTTTTGTTAAGAGTGGTGTTTACATTAATGTAGGTGAGGTTTTATACCTCGCTTAAAAATGGATTGTTTTTACCATTGAAAAGTGAATTATTGTTCTATGTAGCGCTTAAAAATAATGAGGCAATTAACTCTTCTATTCGCCTCATTGCATGAGGCAAATAAATAACATAGACTGAGGCTAATTACCTTTAGGACTAAAGACTATGTGGATATGGCAACAGCAAAACTGGCCAAACTTTACGTGGGATACTGCAGCGCTTGCTCCTTTACTAAGGGAGCTTTCATATAATCAAGGTTTATTAGTAGGGCGTATGGGCGCGCAAAGTGCTCAACAAAAGCAGCAAGCCCTTGATACCTTACTTGCAAATATTATTCACTCCAGTGCGATTGAGGGTGAAAAGCTTAATGCATTTTCGGTTCGCTCTTCTCTTGCTAAAAAGCTCAATATTAATGAGCAACCTTACCCAACAACAGTGCAAAGCGATAATCTTGCAGAGATTATGCTTGATGCAATAAATAACACAGACTCACCGCTTAATTTAGAGCGAGTGCTTAATTGGCATCGCTTATTGTTTGCAGGTGAGCAAAGCTTATTTACTAAAATTGAGGGCGGGCAATTGCGTGGTGACGAGCCAATGCAAGTGGTGTCGGGGCGCTTAGATAAACCGGTATTACATTTTACGGCGCCTCCTAAAGAGCGAGTAAATAAAGAGCTTTCGCTATTTTTTAACTGGTTTAACAAAACGCAAAACGAACCTCAAATAGATCCTTTTATTCGGGCAGCTATCGCACACTTATGGTTTGTAACAATACATCCACTTGAGGATGGTAATGGGCGTATTACACGCCTTATAACCGACCTGGCATTAGCGCAAGAACATGCTGAGTCAATTCGGTTTTACGCTATGTCGGTGGCTATTTTAGAAGACAGAAAAAGCTATTACGAGGTGCTTGAAGCCACTCAACGTGGAGATCTTTGTATTACCCAATGGATTAAGTGGTTTTTATGTACGCTTAATAATGCGATACACCATACGCTTAATAATATTGAGCAAACAATTTTTAAAACCAATTACTGGGCAAGTAAAGATCAAACAAAGCTAGGTGGGCAGCAAGTAAAAGTGCTTAATAAGTTACTTGATGGCCAATTTGAACAGGGTATTAGCGCGAGTCAGTATCAAAAGGTAGCTAAGGTTAGCCGTGCAACCGCAACACGCCATTTATCGGACTTGCAAACGCTTGGATTTTTAACAAAAACCGCCGCAGGTGGGCGTAGTACACGTTACAAAATTGCCTAATGAGGCAATTACACATGTTATTCGCCTCATTGTGTGAGGCGAATAGGTGTTTGAATTATTGTAGGTGAGGTTTTATACCTCGCATGGTGTTTTTATAAAGCCAAAGCGCGATGTAAAATCGCACCTACGGTTTTGTTCAGTGCAGTGGTTTAATTATTGTAGGTGAGGTTTTATCTATGAATCTTTGTTTAGCTCTGTAATCGCTTTAATACTAAATGCGTGCATAGTTGTGTAGTGTTGCTTTTTAATGATTGTTTTAACGATACTTTGGTCAATATTTAAGTAATCGTGAACAAGAGCATTTCGTAAGCCTATAATTTTACGCCATGACAGTAGTTCTGCCTCGCTCAAAAAGCCTAAATTAGTAAGTTCGCTAAATGTTTGATAGGCGTTGCTACTGGTACTACTTTTGTGCTGCTTTAGCCAATGCTTTGATAAACCAATACACACCTCGGTCATTAACTGTAGTAATCGCTCTGCAGCTCGGTAGTCTCTACTATTAAGTGAATCGATTTGACTGAGTTCGTCGAGTTCTTGCATATATTCGTCAATATGGCGTGTTACTTCACTTAAATAAAGTGTAATTCCGGTATCAGTCATGTTTACTCGCTATGGTTTCAAATTCGAACTGGCTATATATACGCTGCTGCTCTTTCATCGCTCTAACACTATTATTGCTTATAATTATTTTTCCATATTCAATAACGTTGAAAGCTAAATAACTTGGAATAATATTTATATCAACAATCGAAATAAGTTGTTCGTTAAGATTAAGTGCATTACTTATTTCAAGCTCAAGCTCTTTTGGCCTAAGGCGCTTATCGAACGATTCCAGATCAAAGTTTTTAAATGCTATGGCTAAGTCAATGTCACTATGAGGCTGAGCTGTCCCTTTTGCATGGGAGCCATATAGCCAAACTACATCAATGTCGGTGTTTTGATGTAAATACTCAATTATTTTTTGTATAACTTCATTTGCCACGAAAAAGTAACCATTGATAAAAACAGTAATAATAACCTATCAGTTTTATAGTGAACATTAAAACTGATATTTGTTTTATTTAATTTAAAAGCTTCGCTTTTCGCGCGAGCAAGCTGTGCGCCTTGTATCTCTCG
>NZ_PJBK01000086.1:0-21594 GCF_002836155.1 Pseudoalteromonas sp. GutCa3
TACATAGAGGATTTCATTCAGCATGGTTAATGCACTTTTAATTTTATCTCTATCACCTTTGTATTCTTTTGGTGATGAAAGACGCTTGAGAACAGCAGCTAATTGTTCACGATTACATTCTTTAAGCTTTTCATGTACCCACCACTGTCGAGTTGAGCCATCATGGATAAATTGAGGTAATCCAGATCGCTCAAAAAAGCTTGTGATCTTTGAGCTAGAACGATATTCAGGATGGTTTTCTCCATTACCACAAATAAATTCAGCAATTCTATCTAGTGTACTGTCGTCCATGAGGTTCCTTAATGCATCAACAGCCAAATATCTATACATTACAATCTAACAAATCTGATAACTTATGTCTTCTTTCACTTTTAATTCAATTACCTGCTGAAATAAGTTAATTATTCTTCAATACTTCGAGTTTAAATATTTGTAGATGAAACTGAAGATTAGCGCTTAAATATAATTAAGTTCTAAGCTTTGATCAGTATGACTAGAGGCTATTATTGTTCCTCAAACCTCGGCACCTTTCGCTTGTCAGCCTTATTCATAGCAAGCTCTTGAATTTCTTCTTGCTTGTGCTGCGCTGATTTAGTTTCTAATGATTGCTGATTAGCGTTTTCGTAAGAAAGCTCAGTGAGTAGCGCAAAGTGATCTGAGCCATACTTAGCTAAGCGCTTAATACGCTTTACTTTAAAACCTTCGCTGTGAAATAAGTGATCAAGCGGCCAACGCATAAAAAAGTAGCCTGCATGAAAGGTATTATAAAAACCACGGCCTTTTCGAGGGTCTAAAAAGCCACTTATTTGCATAAACAAACGCGTGCTACGCGACCATGCTACATCGTTTAAATCACCGGCAACTATGGTAGGTCGTGTTGGGTTTTTAAGTGCTTTAGCCACCATTATTAGCTCTGAGTCGCGCGGACGCGATGAGTCTTCTTCGGTCGGGCTTGGCGGTGCGGGGTGAATAAAGTGCCCTTGCATTTGCAGGCCTTCATCGTTTTCAAACAGAATATGAATTGAAGGAATATCTTCTTCTATAAGCTCACATATTTGTGCATCGAGTATTTTAAACTTGCTGTATAAGTGCATGCCATAACGATTGTCTTTAGGGCATTCTATGTAGTACGGGTAATTTTTTTTAATGACTGATAATTTATTTTCCCACCAGCTATCGCTCTCAAGCGTAATAAGTAGGTCGGGTTGATGCTCATCAACAAGGCTAATTAACTGCTCACTTTTATGGTTCGACATAAGTACATTTGCCGACATAATTCGTATGCTATGGTCGATGTGCTTAGGTGCGCTTTGCACTTCTTTTTTAGCAAGCCACGTATACGGGTAAATCCATTTACCTTGTAAAATCATTATAAGTAATGAGGTTAAGGCTATAAATACATAGCCTATTTCTCTACTTTGCCATAATAAAAACAACGAAGTAACGGCTACAAAACTGGCAATATAAAATACCTGTAAGCGCACAAAATCGCAGCTACGCACTAAGTAATGCTGGCTGTACGACATAGGTAATAAGGTAACCAGTAAAAAAAAGCCAATAATTATAGCCAGCGCAATGAGCATTTTAATATCCTTATAACGTTAATTTAGCGACTTAAAATTGAAAGTATTTCTCGGGTATCGTGCACCATATGAATAACTGTACGGTCTATTTCAATACTCACTGTACCATTATCTCTAGAGCGTTCAATTACTCTACCTCGTTTGTATAAATCGCGCTCTAAAAAGTCGCCTCGGTGATAGCTTCTACTTAGCCCAGGTGGCGTCCAACCTGCGCGAATTAACTGCTTAGCCTCTTTTTTAGAAAGGTAGTCATTGTCATTATGCTTATGTGAATGATGCTTTTTATGGCCGTGTTTATGACCATGTTTATCTTTATGCGGTTTTGCGTCTGCGCTTATTGAACATAAAGCCAATGCTATTAGTGTTGTGTATGTTAGTGCTCTCATAAATAATCTCTAGCGTAATTAATAGCTAAAGGTTAACAAACACGGCTGAACATCATATGAAACAACTTACACTTATTTAACGCTGTTTATATTGTGTTTTACAGTGGCTTCGCATAATAGCGGGATCGCGTAATTTTAAATGTTTTGTTTTACGACCTGCATGGCGCTTACGCCACACTTTAAAACTGCCTTTTGAAACATTGTCTCGCATAAAAACCACCAGCTGCGGATACTTTAATCCGTATAGCTGCTCTATAGCCTCGTAGGGGGTTCTATCTTCCCACGCCATTTCGATAATGCGTGACTGCTGCTCTGCGTTAAACATGGTATATCTCACAAAATTTAACTTATACGCTAGGTAAAAATACTTAGATCAATGCAATTAAGCTCAGTAACTGTATAATTGGCGTTCAAGTTATGTACTTTAAAAGATATCGAATTTATATTTATGCGCGCAATATTTCTGTTTTTAGCTTTAACTTTTCCTTCGTTATTACTTGCAGCGCCAAGTAAAACCCTGCGGTGCGTAACAACCCACTACCCGCCTTTTACTATATTTGATGAGAAAAGCGATACGTTCACGGGTTTAGATATTGAATATTTAACGTTTATTGAGCGTAATTTAAATCTTAAAATTGATGTTGTGCACTTGCCATGGGCGCGCGTTAAAAAAGAAATGGCGCTGGGTTATTACGATTGCTATTTCTCTTTGGCCAATACAGAGGAACGTGCAAAGTATTTAGATTTTACAAGCGTGCCCTTGCACACTACTAAGTATGGCTTATTTACTTTAAACAAAGATAAGCTACTCACAAACCATTTATCAAATACCCCAATAGCGATGCTGCGCGGCGTTGCTTTGCCTGAGGTTATTGCTAAAAAGTATAACCTTGATGAGAATAATCTACTTCGTTCACTTTCAACTAAAGACACTTTTGAGCTACTAGAAAAAAAACGTGTTGAATACGCAATAACTAACTATCAAGCGGGTTTGTGGTACTCAAAAGAATATAAAAATATATACGCTAGGCAGTTCAATGAGTTTACGCTTCCTACTTACATTGCTTTTAAGCGTGGCGTAATTGATACAAAATTAGTTGATGAGCAAATAAAACGTTTTAAAGCACAAACTCAATAATTAACACTGCACACGTTAAGAGATAACCAATGTTTACAAAACTACCAAAGTGGGTTGAATATGGCGCGTTTACGCTCGCATTTATAGCGGGCGTAGTAAACGCTGTAGGCTTATTAGGGTTTGAGCACCAGGCTATTTCGCATGTATCTGGCTCTGTTACTTTACTTGGTATTAAAGTAATAACTAACCCCAGCACTGCCTTATTGCTACTTTCAATAATTATTAGCTTTATGTTGGGTTCGGCACTGTCGGGATTTTTGCTCTCTGGTGGCTCATTAAAACTTGGTCGTCATTACGACACTTTGCTTTTTATTGAAGGATTGCTACTACTTGCGAGTGCTTATTTACTCAAAAACACATTCGTTTACGGCATTATTTTAACGTCTGCTGCGTGTGGGCTACAAAATGCGCTAGCCACTAATTACAGTGGTGCTGTTATACGTACGACACATTTAACCGGTATTTTTACTGACCTTGGTTTAATGCTAGGTAAAGCTCTTAAAGGTGAGCAATTTGATACTCGTAAAGGGGTTATGTTTTTACTCATTATTGCAGGCTTTTTACTAGGCGGTATAACCGGTTTTGTTTTATTTGAGCATTACTTAGTGCTGGCTTTGGTGTTTCCTGCTGTGGCTTGTTTTGTTTTATCAATTACGTATCGGGTTTATAGGCTACGTACGCTTTAACGCAACAAGTTTAAATGCACATAAAAACCGCATATTATAGAAGCAATGCAATATAGATTACTTTCAAGGAATGTATGAAACCTTATTTTTTGCCGCTGTTATTACCCTTTAGCCACACTGCGTTTGCCGATAATCAAAACAACGATGCAATAGAAACCATAACAACTACGGCATCACGTATTGAAGCGCTATCGACACCACTCCCTTTATCAATAAGTACACTAACGCAAGCGCAGCTAAATAGCATAGCGCCTACCCATATTGAAGAAGCTCTGCAACGTGTAGCGGGTGCTAATATTCAACGCGGAAATGGCCAAGAGTATTTACCCGCGCTTCGCTCACAAGTGCTTTCGGGCGCAGGCGCTTGTGGTGGCATATTAACCTTAGAAGATGGCATACCACTGAGAGCCGCTGGGTTTTGTAATATAAACGAGCTATTTGAGGCGCACAGCGAAATGGCGCAGCGTATTGAAGTATTAAAAGGCCCTGGCTCTGCACTTTATGGCTCAAATGCTGTGCATGGTGTTATTAATGTAATAACGCCCGACACTACTCAAGGCGGTGGTTTAGTTGGTTTAGATTATGGCTCGTACGGTTATACTCGCTACAAATTACGTGCAGGACAAGATTACGGCAACAGCGGCATAGGCATTAACGCAAGTGTTACCAATGATAGCGGTTACCGCGACGACGAAAGCGTAGAGCAACAAAAAGTTAATATTCGCCATCGCTATTCAAATAATAATTTATTACTTACCTCTGGGCTTACTTACACAAACCTAGATCAGCAAACTGCGGGATTTATTACGGGCTTTGAAAGCTATAAAAACGAAGACCTCTCGCAAAAAAACTTTGACCCAGACGCATTTAGAAAAGCACGCGCATTTAGAGCATGGAGCAATGCAACATGGCAATTAAATAACGATGATGTGCTCTCTACTACGTTATATTTTCGCGACCAAAGCATGGACTTTTTTAAGCACTTTTTACCCGGCACACCGCTTGAAAAAAACAGTCAAACCGGCTTTGGTGTGCAATCGCTTTATCAGCATAATTTACAAAGTAATGTAAAAGTAAACCTAGGGCTTGATGGCGAATACACGCAAGCCGACTTTACTCAAAGCCAAAACGAGCCAACGCAAGGCTCTGCATTTTTAGTCGCGACAGTGCCACAAGGCAAACATTACGATTACGATGTAAACGCCACGCTTTATGCCCCTTTTGCATCACTTGATTGGCAATTAAATAAATGGTTACTTACCGCAGGTGTGCGCTACGAGCATATGCAGTACGACTATACCAATAATATGCTAGCAGGTAGAACAAAAGACGATGGCACAGAATGCGGGTTTGGTGGCTGCCGATACAGCCGCCCAGCGAGTGCTAAAAATAGCTTTAGTAATTTATCGCCAAAGCTTGGGGTTAGTTATCAGTACAATACAAATAACACGCTTTATGCGAACTTTTCTCGTGGTTACAGAGCGCCACAAGCGGCTGAGCTATACCAATTACAACGCGAGCAAACCACTGCAAATTTAAGCGCCGAAATAGCGAATAACGCAGAGCTGGGTATTAAAGGAATTTACGAAAAACTACGTTATGGTGTGTCTGTTTACGCTATGAGTAAACACAATACGATTTACCGCGATAGTGACTTTTTTACGGTAAATAATGGCAGCTCTCGCCATCGTGGTATTGAGCTTGAATTTGACTACCAACTCACTAAGTCGCTTGCACTTAACTTTGCAGGCACACACGCAAAGCATACTTATACTAACAACCAAATACTTAACGGTTTAAATATAAACGGCAACGACATAGACACCGCGCCGCGTAATATTGCTAATCTCGATTTAACATGGCAAGCACTCAGCAATACGCAATTTGCTTTGCAGTGGCATCGCATTGGTAACTACCACACCGACCCAGAAAACTTAAATAAATACCAAGGGCATGATGTTTTAAGCCTGCGCGCTCAGTGGCAAGTTACTAATAACCTTGAAGTGCTTGCCCGCATTATTAATTTAACTAATGAGGCTTATGCAGAGCGCGCCGATTACACCAGCTTTACCGGCGACAGATACTTCCCTGGCAAACCACGTAACGCCATGCTTTCGGCAACTTATACGTGGTAGTGCTTACTTAAAGGCTAAACTTATTTAAAGACTAGGGTCTGTTGATCTTTCAAGGTTGAATTTGCAGCAGTCTGTTTGGTATTTAGGCAAGGCAGAGCCTATGCAGTGTGGTTATTCCCCATAAATAGGCGATAACGTAGCATTAATACCAAACAGGCGCTGCCCAAAGGGTTCTGCCTAGGGGCTATTTACTCTTTGTTGCTCGGTTTTTACTTAGCCCACTAGGTTACAAATCTCGCGCCGCGGTTAAATAGCCCCTAGTTTGAACAAATTTTAATCCGCAAAGATCAACAGACCCTAAGCTAATTTAACTGATTTAAGTCGCTCATGTATTTCATGGGCGACTTTTTCATTACCTTTTTAAACATAGTAATAAATGCACTCACCGACTCATACCCTAATAACTCCGACACCTGCTGCACACTTTGCTTATCAGAAAGCGCTTTTAAGGCTGTAATTATATGCAATTGCGTACGCCACTTTCCAAATGTCATACCTGTTTCTTTTTTAATTAACCGCGCTAATGTGCGCTCAGTTAATGCAAACTGCTTAGCCCATTGTGGTAGTGTTTTTCGATTGTTTGGCATGTTTATTAACTGATCGCTCATAGTTTGAATTACCTCATTTTTAGATAATACAAAATCCAGTGGCTGTACGGGCATTTCAATAAGTTGATCAAACAACACCTGCGCTAAACGCGATGTTTTACTATTTAAAGTATAGTGCTGATTATGCCCAGCCAACTCACACATTAGCTCTTTAACCAACGGCGTAATAGCTAACGTACAGGTATTTAGCGGCATACCGTTTTTACTACTATCAATAAATAAATGACAAAGCTGCGCGTTATCAGACGCCCTATTACTATGCACCTTTTGTGCTGGGATCCAAATTGCACTGTGCGTAGGCACCATCCACATTTTGGCCGACACTTCACACGTTACATAACCATGCAGCGCTAAAATTAATTGCCCTTTAGGATGGGTATGTAGTGGTATTTCGTGACTTGCATGGGCATGCTCTATTTTGGCTATTATGGGCTGCGCCATAGTTTCAAAATTTTTAATGTCGTCCCAACCAATTGCATCAAACATAGTTTTGTCTGTTTTTAGTTATTTAATGTCATTATCTCTAAATTATAGTTTTTGCTAAGCCTTTATACTAGCGCCCATTAAGTATTAGCTTTAATGGTCTCCCCTTTTGTTAAATAACACACCTAAATCACGCTTTGCTGGCATATTACTTGTGCTTGGCATATTACTTATTGCCGCAAATTTACGCGCCACATTTACAGGTATTGCACCTGTGCTTGAACAAATTATTAATCACTTTGGGCTTAGCGCATCTCAAGCCGGGTTTTTAACAACATTGCCACTCATTGCCTTTGCTGTTGTATCGCCAATGGCCGCAACTCTTGCTAAAAAGCAGGGGTTAGAGCGCACCTTGTTTGTAGCTTTGTTATTTATACTTGCTGGGGTTGCAGCGCGGGTAATAAATACCTCAGCCATGCTTTTTGTAGGCACCGCTATTATTGGTGTGGGTATTGCCATTGCAAACGTATTATTACCAAGTTTAATTAAGCGCGACTTTCCTGCAAAGGTTGCATTAATGACCTCAGCCTACGTGCTTACTATGGGCGTTGTATCGGGCGGGTTTTCAACTTTGGTATTCCCCCTTAGCCAACTAAACGGATTAGGATGGCAACTTGCGCTGGGCTCATCAGCTCTTATTACTCTGGCGAGTATTATTATATGGATGTCGCAATTAAGTAAGCACACAAAACCCGCGAGTATTGCTCAACACGCTGACACTTCAAAAAGTGTATGGCGTTATTTACTAGCATGGCAAATTACCCTACTGCTGGGTTTAAACTCATTCTTAAATTATATAATTATCACGTGGTTACCCAGTATATTAATCGAAACCGGCCAAAGTGCTACGCAAGCAGGTGCTTATCATGGGGCTTTTCAAATAGCGACTGCATTACCGGGTTTAATATTAATTCCGTTACTTGCCAAATTAAAAGATCAAAGCGCGCTTAGCTTTATTTTAGCCATGTTGAGTGCACTTAGTGCATTGGGGCTACTTTACATGCCTAACTTTGCTTTTGTTTGGACCCTAATGCTAGGTTTTTGCTCTGGAGCGTGTTTTATATTAGGGCTGTCGTTTATTAGTTTACGAACCGATGATTCGCAACAAGCAGCGTCGCTTTCAGGTATGTCGCAAAGCGTAGGTTATTTGCTCGCGGCTATTGGTCCTATGCTAGCTGGTGCATTACACACAACAACAGGCAGTTGGAGTGCGCCATTATGGCTGTGTGCTATTGCCGGAGTACTGTGTGCATTATGTGGTTTAGGCAGTGGTAAAAACACCACTTTAGCTAAATCAGCTAACTAGCTGCTGTAACCACGAAAATAAACCAGACGAAGTTTTGTTGCTCGTGTGTTTTTGCTCATAGCGTTTATTAGTTGCTTCACGCTGTTCACGGCGCTCTTGCGCTAAATTAGCCTTTGCAGCAAAACGTAAACGCTGTTCTTGAGTAAGCTCATCATTAAAACTAATGGCTGTTTTTTTAAATGCTCGGCTGCTTTTAGGTGAACTACACATAATATTTCCTCTGTTATGTAACTACTCAAATAGACAGCCTTTTTGTATATAAAATTTCAAAAGCAGTATTACTTTTTAGAAGTAATACTGCTGAGTATCAACTAAACAGCACCAATACATTCAACTTCTACCAAAGAATCAAGGGCTAACGCCTTAACTGCAAAGGCACTCCGTGCAGGATACGGCGCACTAAAATACTGAGTATAAATAGCATTAAATGCTTTAAAGTCGTTAATATTGGTAAGCATAACGGTGCACTTTACAATATTGCCCATACTGTAGTTATGTTGCTCTAAAGTGCGTTTAATATTTTCAAGTGTTTGTTTAGCCTCGCCTTCAAAACCGCCTGTAGCCAACTTACCTGTTGCAGGGTTAATCCCTATTTGCCCCGACATATAAAGCGTATTATCTGCTTTTACTATTTGCGAAAATGGCAAGTTAGGATTAGCTTTGCCTGCATTTAAAAAGTCTACATTACTCGAAGCTGCGAATGCACTGCCGGTAATTAATGTGCTTGCTAAAAAAGCGGTTTTTATCAGTGAGCTCATTACCTGGCTTACCTTATTTTTGTGGTGTGGTTTCAAATGAAGGCACTTGATGTAATTCGTTAAGCCAATTAAGCGTCGATTTAGACCAAATTTGTGCTGTTGGCGTAAACTGATCACGCTGATCAACCGCACCAATACGCAAGCCATATACACGGTCAGCTTTAGCTTCGTTAGTTGCATATAGTGTTGTACCACATGTGCCACAAAAACCTTGCGCACGCTTGTTACCACTTTGAGCTGTTTTAACAAACTCTTTTGGCTCACCTTGGGTAAATACTACCGAGTTTGGCTCTGCAATTATAACGGCTCTAAATGGGCCGCTCGACATACGTTGGCAATCGCTACAATGACAAACAAGTGCATTGTTATTTTGAGACTTTGCCTGGTATTTAATTTCACCACAGTAACAGCTTCCAGTAATTTCCATTATTTAAATCCTTAATGCTTATGAAGATTGAATCGAGATATAAGACCGGCAATATCGATTCATTATTTTTAAAATATAAAAAAACTGCTCGCCGGTTCATTTGTATATTCGGCTAGATGTTTAATTCTTTAGAGTGATTTTTTCAAAGTTGAGCAAGTGCTACAAACATGATGCGATGTTTTAAATAAAACAGCAATACCACGTTAAGCTAATAGCGTAACGTGGTACGTCTAAATTATTTTTATACCAATTCGCTTAATTAAGTTGTCTATTTTGAGGTAAGAAAACCGTGCCGATAACAAGGCAAAAATTTCGTTATTTAGTTGTTCTATATGAGAAATTTTTAACGAAGTTAACGTGCGGTTTAATCCCTCAAATTGATTATGTATTATTGCGAGTTGGTATTAATGTGCGTTCAAATAATCAACAGCTAACAGGCTAAGCGCCTTAGTGCCTACTTTAAACGATGATTCGTCGGCATAAAAATAAGGTGAGTGATTGCTAGCCACTGTATTTAAATCTTGCTCACTGGGTGTACCGCCTAAAAACACAAATACACTCGGCACTTCTAATGCGTAAAACGAAAAGTCTTCTGCGCCGGTTATTTTTCCCATTTCAACTACGTTATCATTACCCGCTGCTTTTTTAAGACTAGGTAACATTTGCGCAGTTAACTTTGGGTTATTAATAGTTACCGGATAACCTTCGTGAATGTGTACCTCTGCAGTTGCACCTGACGATTTAGCAATGTGCGTGGCTGTGGTTTTTATTTTTTCAAATATTTGTGCTCGGTTATCCATATCAAAATTACGAATTGTGCCTACCATTTCAACTTCTTCAGGAATAATATTATTACGTACCCCACCCGCTATCTTACCAAACGAGACAATAGCAGGCTCTTTGGTAATGTTAATTTGGCGACTAACAATATGATTAACGCCTGTTACTATTTGCGCAGCTGCGGCAATTGGGTCAACCCCTGTCCACGGTGCAGAGCCGTGTGCCTGCTTGCCATGTACAGTTATTTCAAATCGGTCTGCACTGGCCATTGCAGGGCCACTTCTATAACCAATTTTACCGCTGTGCAAACTAGATGTTATATGTAACCCAAAAGCAGCTTCTGGTTTGTATTGTTTAAATATGCCTTCTTTAAGCATTAGCTCAGCGCCACCCTCTTCCCCCTCTGGTGCGCCTTCTTCTGCAGGCTGAAATACAAACATAATATTACCGTGTAGCTCATCTTTCATGTTTGCAAGCACTTGTGCAGCGCCCATAAGCATGGCCACGTGCGTGTCGTGCCCACAAGCATGCATTATGCCTACATCTACACCACGGTAATTAGTGGTTTTAGTTGATTTAAAATCAACATCGGCTTTTTCAGTAACTGGCAGCGCGTCCATATCTGCACGTAGCATTACTGTCGGGCCAGGCTTTGCACCTTTTAATAACCCCACAACGCCTGTATAAGCAATCCCCGTTTGTACTTCCATACCCAGCGACTTTAAGTGCTTAGCGACAATACCTGCTGTGCGGGTTTCGCGATTTCCAAGCTCAGGGTTTTGATGAAAATCACGTCGCCAATCAATAACCTGTTGCTCTATCTTTTTAACTTGCTGATCAATGTTTGCATTGGCATTGAGCGCACTAAGGGCAGCAAAGCCCAGCGCTATTGAAATTAGTGATTTTTTCATCCTGTTTGTCCTTATTATATTTATTGGTTTTATAATATTGATGAGCACGAGCCCTTATGTATTATTGAGAACATAATTAGTTCGCTCTATAACCACTATTACTGAAGGCTCTACAATAATCAATCCCATTTAAGCTAGATGCCCAACTATAGGGGGCCACTTCACTTTTCACTGGTTTTATCTATTTTTAGTTTGAAGATTTAGCGCTAATTAAGCCTACTATTTTTGTTTTTATTGATTTAAAAATGGCATTGAATAGTCAACCAACGCACGTAAAGTGAGTTTTAATAAGCGCGGTGGTGGATAGAAGAAGTTAACGAGTAATAGGCTTGGTACATAATTGCTATTCAAACTATAAAATAAGAATAGCAATGTAGAACCTCCCCTTATGTTGGGGGTAATTATTTAAATGCGTTAGCATTTTTTATGCTGTCAAAATCGTTAAAGCGCACGTTGTGTTGCGCCATTACTTTAAGTATTTTTTCACTTAGCATTTGACGTAAATAAAACGGCTGATTTGGCACAAAATGGTGGATAGTATGCGTTTTACCAAAGTTAAAACAAAACAAGTGAAACGGCATAAATAAACGGCTCGTTAGTACATGAGTTTGCTCAAGCATGTTATTAACGCCGCCATAGTAATGCATGCTTGAGGTAACAAAATTAAGCGAGCTTGAGCGAATAATATTAGGCACAATGAGCACAACCATTAAAAATTCGAACACGTTCATTATGCTTAGTATCCAGCTAGGTGAATTTAGCGAAAGTGGTATAAATAAATCAACGATATGAAATACAATAACGCTGTATAAAACAGCAAAATACGCAGTCGCTATCGGAAACCCCGCATTAAAAACACTCGAAAAACTAAAGCCATTAATTTCTTTTCTAAAACGTTTAGTAGAAATAACTAACCCTAATAACCCATCTACAATAACTAGCGCACGTAAAAATGGATTTTTAATACCGTTACCCACCAAGCGTTCTTCTAGGTCTTGTTGTGTGCCTGAGGTTTTGTGATGGTGTAAATGCATTTTACGTCGGTACCATGGGCTAATAGTATTTGGCCGCATTAACCATACTGTTAGCATCATAAAATTATGCATGAACGGCTGATTACTAAAGTATTGTTTATGTATGAGGTCGTGCTCTAACTCATGGGAAATAGACGCTGCAATAGCCGCAAGTACTATACATACCCAAGCAGGTATGATGCCTAAATAATATAAAACACCAACACCAATTAATGCGCTAAGCGATAGCAATAAAATAATTAACCCTAAGGTATTTTGATGTGCAAGTAATGGGTGCTTTTGACGAAGTGATGCTTCCTCTGCCTTAATTGCTTTCACAATCGATTGAATGTTCTGTTTGGCACTTAATTGAGTCATATGTAATGTCTTAAAAACCTTGTTGTACAAATAATACCTGAATTAAGCGCAACATCGGGATAAAGCAGGAATAATTATTGTAATACGATTAACTATTATCAATAGTTCAATTGCTTATTTATTCAATCGCATAACAAATTTAATAGCACTCATAACCCAAAATATTCGCTTTATATATCAGCCCAAAAAGACTTAAAAAATTTACCTGTGGAGTATCCTTGCTATAAACGATTAATTATCAACCAGTTGTTTATGCAAATAAAAGAAAAGGCTTGCCGCCCCCTCTTTTGTTTGTATAATGCGGATACAGAATAAGAGGTATATAAGTATCCTTTTTATTTTAAGTGGTTTTTCTTTATCTTTTTATGCTTAAAAGATTAAAGAAAAATTATGCCAGCGTGATGAAATTGGTAGACATGGGGGATTCAAAATCCCCTTCCGAAAGGAGTGCCGGTTCGAGTCCGGCCGCTGGTACCACTTTTTGAACCTCAGCTAATTATTGGCTGAGGTTTTTTTATGCCTAAAATTTAACTAGTAATTTATACCAATTCGCTTAATTAAGTGAGCTATTTTGAGGTAAGAAAACCGTGTCGATAACAAGGCAAAACCTAGATGAGCTGAAGCAAAAGCCACAGGCCTCCCATTAAAGCCATCAACATATCTTAGGAAGGGACAAAATCTAATAAGCACGCTAGTTATGCGTCTTGCTCTTGATTTGTTATATCTCCTATTCGATTATTTAACTCTTCGTCACTAACATCTTCTTTGTGTGTACCAATGATCCATATATGACCAAATGGATCCTGTAGCGTGCCGGTCCTATCACCATAAAATTGGTCATGTACGGGTCTTATTTCTGTTGCACCAAGCTCAATTGCTTTTTTAAATACGGTATCAACATCTTCAACATAAAGCATAAGGCTTAGCGCTGTACCACCGAGTTCTTTTGGGCTTTTTAAATGTTCTTCAGAACCAATATCTGAAAGCATAATATGCGAATCACCAATTATTATTTCTGCATGGGCTATTCCACCATCAGGTAAAGGCATTTGCATTACGTGTTCAGCACTAAATGCATCACAATA
Source organism: Pseudoalteromonas sp. GutCa3 (assembly GCF_002836155.1). NCBI lineage: Bacteria > Pseudomonadati > Pseudomonadota > Gammaproteobacteria > Alteromonadales > Pseudoalteromonadaceae > Pseudoalteromonas > Pseudoalteromonas sp. GutCa3. The sequence continues at coordinate 13,678 of NZ_PJBK01000086.1, forward strand.
AAAATCTATCGCTTTTTGTGCGTCATTCATAATTAAATAAGGTGTAACTGAATGAAACCCTTTTGGTATTGCCGAAACTGACATAGTGATCACCTCGCTGTTGAATCCATGTTATTAAAATTGATTTAAATGCTGTCTGTAATAAGCACTAAAGTTTTTAAATAAAGGTCAGATTGACTGACCTTAAAACAATATATAAATTAAATAATAGCTCTAATAAATACTTAGCGCTGCCAAAAACGTAAATTACGTAATGACTCTATAAATGCCTCGCCCGATACGGTAGCTAAATCAATCCAGCCATCATCAGCTTTGTCATCGAGCCCTGCGGCTTTAAATAATGGCTTAGCCTCACTTGTAAAACCTATGTATTTCATATGTGCATACGCATCACTTACAAAGTCTTTAGCTTCTGCAATAGCTGCTAGTTTTTCGGCTCCCTCTTCAGTGGTGAGTACAAGTACCGCATCGTATAAAACCGATGGACCACCATTAATAACCTGATCAGCTTTAAAGTGCTTACCTTTACTGCATTTAGCACCGCCAACTTGTGGGGCAATAATTTCAAAGTTTGCACCTTCACTTTTAAGTGCATTGGTAACCGATCCAAAAATTTCTGCATTAAAGCCATCACTTACTAAAATACCTAATTTACGGCCTTTGAAGGTGTTGGGCGCATTTTTCAAAATACTTAACGCATCAGATACAGGTAAGTCTTTACGTGTTGGCATAGCAGCTTCAGCTGGGTCTGGCATTTCTTGCAAGCCAAGTCCTTCGGCAACTTTATTTGCGAGGGTTTCGTCAATATTTAACAAGTGCGATACCAAACGTTCTCGTATTGGTAAATGCTCAACTTTAGACAGCTCAAACACGTACGCAGATTGAATATGCGCCTGCTCTACCTCTGTTTGACTTAAATAAAATTGGCGAGCTTGACTGTAATGATCGCTGAATGTGTCTGAACGATAACGTAGCTTATCCCCACTCATTTGCTCTGATGAACTTTTAAACCCGTGCACAGGGCATTCACGAGGATTATTTTCGCCTGCGCTCCATGAGTTAGGTTCGTAGTTAACACGTCCTTTAGGATTTTGCATCGCCATGTGCCCATCTTGCTGAAAATGCCTCATTGGGCACTTAGGCGCATTTACCGGAATTTGCGTAAAGTTAGGTCCACCAAGGCGTTTTGTTTGAGTATCAAGGTATGAAAAATTACGCCCTTGTAGTAATGGATCTGGGGTGAAATCGAGTCCTGGTACAATGTTTTGTGTACAAAATGCAACTTGCTCTGTTTCTGCAAAAAAGTTGTCGACAACACGGTCAAGCACCATGCGGCCAACAATTTGTACTGGTACTTGTTCCTCTGGTATAAGTTTAGTGGCATCGAATACATCAAATTCAAACTCATCAGCAAATTGCTGATCAAATACTTGTACCCCTAACTCCCACTCTGGGTAGTCGCCGTTGCCAATAGATTCCCACATGTCTCTGCGATGAAAATCAGGGTCCGCGCCGTTTAGCTTAAGTGCTTCGTTCCATACTACTGATTGCATGCCGCCTTTTGGTTTCCAATGAAATTTAACAAATTTCTCATCACCTTTGGCATTAATAAATTTAAATGTATGAACGCCAAAGCCTTCCATAAAGCGTAAAGAGCGCGGAATAGCTCTATCAGACATTGCCCACATAACCATGTGCATTGACTCAGGCGACAAGCTCACAAAGTCCCAAAAGTTATCATGTGCTGTTTGCGCTTGGGGGAAACCACGGTCTGGCTCGGCTTTAGCTGAATGAACTAAGTCAGGAAACTTCATCGCATCTTGAATAAAGAATACCGGTATATTGTTTCCCACTAAATCCCAGTTTCCTTCTTGGGTATAAAATTTTACCGCAAAACCACGTACATCACGTGCTAAATCTGGAGACCCTTTATTACCTGCAACCGTAGAGAAACGAGTAAATACTGGGGTTTTTTCACCTTTTCGCTGAAAAATATCTGCACAGGTTAAATCTTCAAGCGTGTCGTAAGTTTCAAAGTACCCATGTGCCCCGTAACCTCGTGCATGCACTACTCGCTCAGGAATACGCTCGTGGTCAAAATGGAAAAGCTTTTCGCGCAGCACCTGATCTTCCATCAAACCTGGACCGCGTTCGCCTACTTTTAACGAATTCTGATCGTCGCTCACAGGGCAACCTTGCGCTGTGGTCATTGTTGGGTAGCCGTCTGATGCACTTTGGCGCAGCTCGCCGCCATTTCCTTTTTTACCTGCGTATTTAAATGATTCAGCCATGTCTAATCCTTCATTACAATTTAAGTGATTGGGGTAGTTTTTAAAGTTTGCTTAACAGCAAAAGCAACAGAGCTAAATGCAAAATAAAGACCAAACAATAAGAGCAATGAAAGCGCGGGGTACAGATTAAAAGAGGAGTTTTAAGCGTTATTAAAAATAGAAAAACTTACAGAGCCCTGTAAGTTTTTCAAGATCAAAAAAAGGGTACTTTAAAAGTGCCCTTGAGTTTAAATCGGTTTAAATTTAGTTAATCTTTGCTTTCGTTAACTAAAATAACTTTACGATGCGGGAAAGGTATTTCGATGTTGTTTTCATCTAGTGCTTTTTTAATTAACTCTGGCACAGTGTAAAGAATATCGAAGTAATGCTCGCCCTTACAAAAAGGTCTTACTAAAAAGTCTACTGAGCTGTTGTTAAGCGTTTCTACTTCAACAAAAGGAGCGGGATCTTTTAATATATGTGGATGCGCTTCAAGTACGGCATCAATAACTTTACGTACAGCCGTTGTATCTTCACCGTAAGCAACACCAAAATGCATATCCACACCACGAATTGGATGATGTGAATGGTTTATAATTTGCGCGCCCCAAATTTGACTATTTGGAATAATAACCTGTTGGTTATCGAACGTTTGTAAAATAGTAGTAAACATATCTACTTCTGTTACTTTACCAAAACGCCCTGCAGCCTCAATAAAGTCATTCACTTTATAAGGTCTAAATATTAGCAACATAACGCCCGCGGCAAGGTTCGACATTGCACCTTGTAACGCCAAGCCTATAGCAAGTCCCGCAGCACCTAGCAAAGCAATAATAGAGGCTGTTTGTACACCAAAGCGATTTAATACAGCAATAATAACGAACGCTAATATGATGTAGCGAGCCATGCTGCCTAAAAAGCGAAAAAGCGTATCATCAAGATGAGTGTATTTATGGCATAAGCCAATAATTAAATTGCGTACTTTGCCTGCCAACCATAAGCCCGCAAGTAAAATTGCAATCGCCAGTAATATGTTGGTTGCCCACGTAATTGCAGCGGGTAAATATTGATTAATATCAATGTTGTTTATTATGTCTTCCATTGTTTTTCCTGTTTTAAAAACTTTTAACTGACTTCAATCCATACTAATCGCAATAGTTTAACAAAAAATTAACTAAAGTACGGCTATAGGAGTAATTTAAAACATAAAGAAAGAGCGTTCCCTCAAAACATGTCATCGCTCACGTAAATCTTTCAACACATAATTTTGCTTTAACCCTTGGTTTATAGCTTAAATAATTAAACTTTAACTAGTTCATAAATAAAGCTAATACCCGAGATAAATCTCAGTTAACTCTTTTAATTTTCTAATTATTGCTGGCACTCATCTATAAATTTACCGATAATCTCACCTAAGCGCGCATATATTGGCGAGACAACACAATTGGATGAAATTAAAACAAAGGATTATTATGAAAAAGTACTCAATTTTACTTACAGCGGCAGCACTTACTGTACTTGCTGGTTGTTCAACATCTGTTGCAGTAAGAGACTTTGAACAAAACCCTATTCCGCAAACATCAACAATTACCAACAGTGAAGCTGACGTAGAAAAAGGTATTCTAAAGGCATGTATTCAGCTTGGTTGGAAGTGTACGCCTATGAGTGAAGGTAAAATAAAAGGTGTACTGGATATTCGCACACACCAATTAACTGTCGATATTGCGTATGACAAAACGGCATACTCAATCAACTATAAAGACTCTATTAACTTAAACTACAACGGCAAAAAAATTCACCGCCAATATGTTAATTGGGTATCAAACCTAATACGCCATATAGATGCTGAAATGATTTAGCAGCGCGTTAACCTGCTTTAAACATTATAAAAATCACTAAATATGAATAATAAAAGTGGAGAAGTTACCTATAGCTTCTCCATTTTTTAGTTGAGATTTAAACAACAATAATCACTTCAAAAGTATCAATAACTTTCAAACAGTTACAAGTCAAAAAAGCACCAAACCTAACACTATTAGTAAAAGTACTCTCCCGTATTTTCACTCTTTAATGAATGAGTAATTTTTTACTTATCCCCCTTCGTAAAAATATATTTTATATCTTGCTATAACGCAGTTTCGCTCATATAGTCAGCAAATTATCACACCTTTATTTTGAACATCTTTGTTTATGAAATCTTCTGCTCCTGCTAGTGATTTTGGTACCTTATTAGGTTATGCACCTGGTAATGTTGCTGTGTATTCATCTGATTATGATACGGCTGACGAAAGCATTTATCCTAATCGTAGCGCCTATCGTAGTTACCTTGATGGCATTTACATGGGCTATAAATGGCAATGCGTTGAGTTTGCACGTCGATGGATGTATCTCAACCATAGCTATATTTTTGATGATATTGCTATGGCTTACGATATTTTTGAGCTGCGTTCAGTGCGCGATGTAAATAGCCAAAACAGATTGCCACTAAACGCGTTTAAAAATGGTGCTAAACATCATCCTCAAGTAGGTAGTTTACTTATTTGGGAGGAAGGCGGCGAGTTTGAAGAAACAGGCCATGTTGCTGTCGTTGTTGAAGTGCATAAAGATAAAATACGTCTTGCTGAGCAAAATGTAGGACATCAAATATGGCCAAAAGATCAAAGCTGGTGTCGTGAACTAAAAGCAAAAGTAACTAAAGATGGCGACTATTGGATTGAGTGCTCTTACAGCGACGCCACTATTTTAGGCTGGATGACACAAACTGATGAAACAGAATATGCTGAGCCAACGTCTGAGCTAAACACTGATTTATTTATTATAGAAGCCCATAAAGCAGTAGATACAGGCCAAGCAAACAAGTCATGGTTAAATATTGCGAATGACGATGAAGCTGCCTACGTAGAAATGATGCAAGGCCATAAACTTACATCAGTAGCTGAGGATCAACATAATTACTTTGCGATATCTCAAACGGCGCAGCAAAGCATTGAGCATGCAACAAATGAGCTGCATGGCTTATTTATGCATGCAACCGACTATGTACTGCAGCACCCTGAATTATTAAAAAAGTTTAATTTACCCGATGTTGTGATTAATAAAATTCGCCAATCGTGGGATAACCGCTTAAACCAATTAATTACCAGTCGGTTTGACTTTGCTTTAACAGCAGCAGGTTTAAAAGTTTACGAATACAATTGCGATTCGGCATCGTGTTATATGGAGAGCGGCAAAGTTCAGGGTAAATGGGCAAAACACTTTGGTGTTAAAACAGGTGTAGATGCAGGCCAAAATTTATTTAAAGATCTCGTAAAAGCATGGCGTAAAAGTGAAGTAAAAGGTCTTGTTCATATTCTGCAAGATGATGAACCAGAAGAGCATTATCACGCATTATTTATGAAAGAAGCCATTGAAGCCGCGGGCTTTGAGTGTAAGTTAGTAATTGGCTTAAGCACACTTCGCTGGAATGAATCAGGCAACATAGTAGATGCAGATGGCGCACAACTGAGTTACGTGTGGAAAACGTGGTCGTGGGAAACCGCACTTGATCAAATTCGTGAAGAATGTGAAGCCGACCAATCATTAGGTGATAACTTTGAACCACAATTCAAAATTGGTGAAACGCCACGCTTAGTCGATGTACTGCTGCGTAAAAACGTGATGGTGTTTGAACCGCTGTGGACATTAATTCCTAGTAACAAGGCTATTTTACCAATACTGTGGAGTTTATTCCCTAATCATAAATATTTACTTAATACCGCGTTTGAGCTTAACGACGAGTTATTACAAACCGGTTATGTAGTTAAACCAATAGTAGGGCGTTGTGGTGCTAATATTCAACTTGTTGATGAACAGCAGCAAGTTATAGAAAAAACAATGGGGCACTTTGCCGAGCAAGACCAAATATACCAACAACTATTTGCACTGCCTAAAGTAGATGACTACTTTGTACAAATATGTAGTTTTACAGCCGCCGGAAAATACTCTGGTGGTGGCGTACGTGTTGATAAAAGCATGATCATAAACGGCCATAGCGATTGTATGGCACTGCGTATTAAATAAATAATACTAAGCCCGCAATTTTGCTGCGGGCTTAAGTTTGTGTAGACCCCCTTCCCTCTTTTAAGTTTTATAGCTATCTCAAGCGAGTTACTCCTGATAGAGTAAATTTATTAAACACCACAAACTAAGGTATTTCATGGCGAATCAATTTAATGTACTTGGCACACGTTTAAAACTATGTTGCGGTAATGGTGGCTACACACGTGAAGGATTTTGTTATGTACCAGAATCAGATCTTGGCAATCACAGTGTGTGTGCAATTATGACTGACGAGTTTTTACAATTTTCAAAATCACAAGGTAACGACTTAACAAGCCCAAACCCTCTTTACGATTTTGAAGGTTTAAAAGCCGGTGATAAATGGTGCTTGTGTGCAGTAAGATGGCTTCATGCTATTTCAGCAAACGTTGCGCCACCAGTGGTACTTGAAGCTACAAATAAAAAATCATTAGAAATAGTGCCACTCGATGTTTTAAAAGCGCACGAATATATAGCCAAAGTTTAAGTACACTTAAGCGTTATTAAATTAAAGTCTGCAGATTTTACAAATGTATGCAGGCTTTTCAAAAATTCAATCACCCCTCCAGCCTCTAAAATCTTAAATAAAAACATAACCTCATGTTTTTAAATAACTTTTAAAAACAATCAACTTACGGCATAACAGTTGCTTCACTAAGTTTAAGTCATGCTCATAACGCAACATATTATATGAGCAACACATTACTTAATGTAGGAGAAATTATGAGTAACAATAACGAATCAAACAAAACAACTAAATTTACCGCGCCAGGTATGAGTGACGAATCAGCTCAAAAAACAATAGCTACGCTAGATAACCGCATGGTTGCATTGATAGATTTACAGCTTACTTTAAAGCATATTCACTGGAACGTAGTGGGACCTAACTTTATTGGCGTACACGAAATGATAGACCCACAAGTAGACATTGTGCGCGAAATGACAGATACAATTGCAGAGCGAATTGCGACTCTTGGTGGAGTGCCCGTTGGTACGCCAAAATCAATTGTAGATCGTCGTACATGGAACGAATACTCAGTAGGTAAAGGGTTAGTAACCGAGCATTTAGCCGCGCTTGATAAAGTATACAACGGCGTTAATGGCGATCACCGCAAAGCAATTGAGACTCTTTCTGAATTAGATCCGGTGTCTGAAGATATGATCACCAGCCAACTAGCTGACCTAGAGCAATTTCAGTGGTTTATTAGAGCCCATTTAGAATCATCTACAGGCGAGTTAAAAAGCTAATACATTTAATCTAAGAAAGCCCAGCATTAATATGCTGGGCTTTTTTTTGCGCAAAAATCACTCTATTTATAATCATATATAGATATGTATCAGTAAGCTCTAATACAAAATTCATATAAAAACAATAGAAAATTGGTATTACCAAAACAAATAACCAAAATAAAATTGAATGATTTTATACTCCTTACTATTTCGCAAATTTATAAGCCATACCCAACCTTTAATGAACATCTCATTATTTTAACATCACTTAAAAAACAAACTAAATACGTATAAAAGTACGGCATAAAATTTAAAAATAGCACTAAAAAATGTATTTAAT
>NZ_PJBK01000087.1:0-20318 GCF_002836155.1 Pseudoalteromonas sp. GutCa3
CCTGCAAAGTTACTGAAAAACCTCTTAAAATTATAGGATATAGCATATAACAGGATAGACCTGATATTGCTTGGAATTTAAAAATAATAAGGGTATCGTACCCCAAGACTCCATCTCTCACTTTAACTTAAATTGCAGGATACCATCGCGTTATGTCTGACTTTCGTGAACAAGCACTACATTACCACTCACATCCCGTACCAGGTAAAATTAGCATTGAGCTTACAAAACCAGCTGAAACGGCTCATGATCTTGCACTTGCGTATAGCCCAGGTGTTGCCGAACCTGTACGTGAAATAGCTGCAGATCCTGCAAATGCTTATAAATATACTGGTAAAGGTAACATGGTTGCGGTTATTACTAATGGTACTGCAATTCTAGGCCTTGGTAATTTAGGTCCTTTAGCGTCTAAGCCCGTAATGGAAGGTAAAGCGTTATTGTTTAAACGTTTTGCAGGGCTTGATTCTATCGATATTGAAGTTAAGCACAAAACAACAGAAGACTTTATTAATACGGTTGCCAATATTGCCGACACATTCGGTGGTATTAACCTTGAAGATATTAAAGCACCAGAGTGTTTTGAAATAGAAAAAGCATTAATAGAGCGTTGTAGTATTCCTGTTTTTCATGATGATCAACACGGTACTGCCATTGTAACGGCTGCTGGTATGTTAAATGCGCTAGAAGTACAAGGTAAGTCAATTGAAGATGCAATTATTGTATGTTTAGGTGCAGGCGCTGCCGCTGTTGCGTGTATGGAGCTGTTAATTAAGTGTGGTGCACTGCGTGAACACATTTATATGCTTGACCGCAAAGGTGTTATTCATACCCGCCGCGATGACTTAAATGAATATAAACAGCTTTTTGCTAACAATACCGATAAGCGTACATTGCAAGATGTAATTGCAGATGCGGATGTATTTGTGGGTGTTTCTGGCCCTAACTTATTAGCGGCTGAAGATTTAAAGCTAATGGCTGCAAAACCAGTTGTGTTTGCATGTTCAAACCCAGATCCTGAGATTGATCCTGCACTTGCGCACGGCGCACGCAATGATTTAATCATGGCAACAGGGCGCTCTGATTACCCTAACCAAGTTAATAATGTTTTATGTTTCCCGTTTATTTTCCGTGGTGCACTTGATGTACGTGCAAGTGCTATTAACGATGAAATGAAAATTGCTGCAGTAGATGCTATTCGAAGTATTGCCAAAGAGCCAGTACCTGCAGAAGTTTTAAAAGCCGCTGGTGTAGATAAACTAGAATTTGGTGCGCAGTATATTATTCCAAAACCAATGGATCCACGTTTACTGCCGCGTATAGCAAGAGCTGTTGCACTTGCTGCTATTGAGTCAGGTGTTGCACAAATTGAGCTACCTGAAAACTATATGCAGTAAATCTATATAGTAGAGCTATGCAATAAAATTTAGACATAAAAAAACCTCAGTAATTACTGAGGTTTTTTTTATCTTTGTAATATTTATTCTTCGTTTAAAACGGGTACTTCTAGACCCATTTCTTGCATTATTTTTTTAACTTCTTCTGGCACTTTTTCGGCGTTATCTTTACGTAAGTCATCGTCATTTGGTAAAGGTTGGCCAGTAAAAGCATGCAAAAATGCCTCACATAGCAATTCACTATTTGTAGCATGGCGAAGGTTATTGATTTGACGACGTGTACGTTCGTCAGTTAATACCTTTAATACATTTAGCGGGATCGAAACGGTGATCTTTTTAACTTGCTCTGATTTTTTACCGTGTTCTGCGTATGGGTGAATATACTCACCATTCCATTTAGCCATAAGATGTATCGTTGCCTCAGATTATTAATTTCTCACACGGTATAAAAAGCGTGTAAATATGCGTGAAATTCTATCGATTTAAAAAAGATAGTCAAATAATAGATACCGATCTATCTTAATAAGCCTATTGTAGGTGTAAAGATAAGCACACTTTTGTGAGCTAAAATGTGTTATTCGCAGAGGCCTCTTCTACTTTTAGCCATCTAGAGCTTTAAAATGCTTTGACTTATCAAAACGGATAACTTACTCTTTTAGACGTCTAAACATCCAAATTAATCAGGTGACGAATATGAGCGAAAAAAACAAAGCGACCATTGCTGTACGTAACGGCGTTGATGCTGATAAACATCATGGTGCGGTGGTACCGCCAATTTATTTATCGACTACTTATTCGTTTGCCGACTTTGATACTAAGCGTGAGTATGATTATGGTCGTAGCGGTAATCCTAATCGTGATATTTTAGCTGAGACGCTTGCTAAGCTTGAAGGTGGCGCTCGTGGCATAATTACAGCTACAGGCATGGCTGCCGTGCATTTAGCTACTCAGCTACTTAATAGTGACGATACGTTAGTAATTCCACATGATTGTTATGGTGGCAGCTATCGTTTATTTACATCTTTACAAAAACGCGGACTACTAAAGCTCGAAATATTAGATTTAACAAAAGAAGAAAGTCTTCAACAAATTTTAGTAATTAAACCTAAGCTTATTTGGATAGAAACCCCAAGTAACCCAGTACTTCGTTTAACAGATATTAAAGCGGTTACCGATGTTGCAAAGCAATGCGGTGCATTGGTGGCTGCAGATAACACGTTTTTGTCGCCTGCTTTACAAAATCCTATTAATTTTGGTGTAGATATTGTGGTGCATTCAACCACTAAATACATTAACGGACACTCAGATGTAGTAGGCGGCGCTGTTATTGCCGCAACACAAGAGTTAGGCGATGAGCTTGCTTGGTGGGCTAATAACATTGGTATTACGGGTGCGCCTTTTGATAGCTATTTAACGCTTCGTGGTTTACGTACTTTAAATGTGCGCCTAAGGCAGCATCAAGAAAATGCACTGGCAATAGCTAAGTACCTTGAAAGCTCTGAATATGTAAGCCAAGTTTACTACCCAGGTCTTGAGTCACATCCTCAACATGAGCTGGCTAAAGCACAGCAACTTGGTTTTGGTGGCATGGTTAGTTTTGATATTAAAGGCGATATAAATGACGCTGCAGCATTTTTAACTAGCCTTAAAACGTTTAGTTTAGCTGAGTCACTAGGTGGCGTAGAGAGCTTAATTTGTCACCCTGCAACTATGACGCACGCAGGTATGGAGGCAACAGCACGTTTAGAGGCGGGTGTGGGCGATACGCTTATTCGTATTTCGGTAGGTATTGAAGATATACACGATTTAGTCGCTGATTTTGAACGAGTGTTTGAACTTGTAAAACCAGGGCAAAATAAAAATGTTGGCCGTGTAGGCAAAGGAGCAGGCACTTCTGGTGGTAACGTTAAATTAAGTGCAGCTCGTCCGGCGCTTTGGTGATTAATATGGTTAACTGTATACATAAATTTGGTGGATCGAGTTTAAGCTCAAGTGAGCGATACCAAAGCGTAGCAAAAATAATAATTACACATACTCAACCGGGTGATTGTGTGGTGGTATCGGCTGCGGGTAAGACAACCGATACGCTAGTATTACTTTGGCAAAGCTATCAAAAACAAGATACTCAAGCAGTAGCTGATATTTTACTGCAGTTAAATAACCATCAAAGTGATTTAATAGAGCAGTTATTAGAAGCTGATTTAAAACGAAGTGCACTTAAAACACTAAATACCGAGCTTAGCTATATTGCAGAACTTGCTCAAGCTGAGCAGCTAAAAGAGGCTGCATTACTTGCACATGGCGAACTGTGGTCAGCACGTTTACTCGCTACTTATTTACAGCAGCTAAATATTGAGGCATGCGCTGAAGATGCACGTACTCTTTTTACCTTAAATGATGGCGAATTAATGCATGCGCAAAATGCGCAGCAATGTGGGCAGTTAATTTTGCCTAATAAAATAAATGTTGTTACTGGGTTTATTGCCGCAGATATCAAAGGCGAGACAGTAACGCTTGGCCGAAATGGGAGTGACTACAGTGCAACACTACTTGCAAATTATTGCAATGCTAAGCAAGTATGTATTTGGACTGATACACAGGGAGTGTATAGCACTGATCCTCGAAAGGTAAAAAAAGCGATTAAATACGGCAAAATTTGTCGCGGGCAAGCTAATTTATTAGCTCGTTTGGGTAACCCTGTATTACATGCAAAAACACTATCGCCACTTAAAAACACAGATATTAAGCTAGCTGTTCGCAGTAGTTTTGACGTACAAGCAAGTCCAACAGATATAGTCAAAGAAGGTTCAGCGAAGAAAAAGCGCTTTATAACCACGTTGCAAAATGTTGACCTATTAATGGTTGAAGGATTAAGTGAAGGTGAGGTTGCAAGTGTTAGTCAGCTTATTCAGCATAGCCTTCATCACTTTAACCATAATGGTGAAGTGTATTTAGTAGTACCTGCAGCACAAACTTATCTGGTTATTAATTATTTTGCGGGTAGGGCAAATATTAGCGAGTCAAATTTAAACGGTTGTGCAATTGTAGCGCCTGAGCAAGACGTTAATACATTAAGCTTACAAGCATTAGATTTATTAAAACTCCACAGCATAAAACCTCGTTTTGTCCATCAAGATACTGGCTATGCTTTATTGCTTACCGATCAATTTATAGATAGTGATATACAAAGTGCCTTACACGATAAGCTAATTAATAAAGGCCAAGAAATCGCAATTATAGTTGCGGGGCTTGGTAACGTTGGCGACGTTTTTATTAAACAGTTATCGGCACAATTTGAGCGTTTATCGGATGACTTTGGTATTAAATTAGTCGGTCTAATTCGCTCTAAAAAAATGCTGTTTAATGCAAGTGGTATTAATACACAGCAATGGAAAACTCAATGGCAGCATGAGGCAAATAGCTATCAATCTGCAGATTTACTGAATGCTATAAATGAGCTCGATTACGAGCATAAAATTGTAATTGATATTACCGCAAGTGAACAATTTAGCTTGTTATATCCAGACTTTGTAGATAGAAACTGTCATTTAATTAGTGCTAATAAATACGCTGGAACAGCACCTACTACTTGGTATAAAGCACTTCGTAGTAATATTACAGAACGTAATTTACATTGGCGATATAACACCAGTGTAGGCGCTGGCTTACCTATTAACTTTGCTTTGGCTGATTTGCAAAATAGTGGCGATAAAATAACACGTATAGAAGGTGTTTTCTCAGGCACGCTTTCGTGGTTATGTAGTAAATATGATGGAACAAGGCCATTTTCTGAGTTGGTACTGGAAGCTCAAAAAATGGGATTCACAGAGCCAGACCCTCGCGAAGATTTATCTGGGCGAGATATGCAGCGTAAGCTACTTATTTTAGCTCGAGAGCTAGGTGTTGAGCTTGAACTTGACGATATTAGTTTATCGGCATTGATGCCAGATGAACTTGCGCTGGGAAGTTGGGATGACTTTTTAAATAAAAAAGCACAGCTAGACGCGTTCATCGAAGAGCATGCAGTGACAGCAAAGTCTAAAAATTCAGTACTTAGATATACGGGCTTGTTAGAAATCACACAAGGTGAAGTAATTGCTAAAGTGGGAATAGCGTATGTGCCTAATGGCGATGCGTTAGCAAACCTTACACCAGGCGATAATATTTTTGTAATTAATAGCAAATGGTATAGCGATAACGCATTAGTGATTCAGGGGCCAGGAGCGGGTAGGGAAGTGACCGCTGCGGGTGTGCACTCTGATTTATATTGGCTTGTTCAAAACTTAAAATAAACATTTGGTTTAAACAAAAACGGCAGCTTAAATAAGCTGCCGTTTTTGTATTACATACATATTACTAAAATAGCTCTTCTTCTGTTTTAGTGTCTTCTTCAAATATATCGTTAGGCTGAGATAGCACATACTTTGTAGGTGCGGTGCCTTTTTCAAAATATTCAAATCGACTTGTGTAGTCATTTTTATGGCTAAGTAAGCCTGTAGCTAAATCAATACGAATAGAAACGAGTCCCTCAGGCGGCTCAATTGGGGCTTCAGGCTTGCCTTCAAGTGCCGCTTTCATAAATTCAACCCACGCTGGCTGCGCGGTTTTAGCGCCAGATTCCGCACCTGATATTTGGCTGCTATCTAGGTTGTTATTATATGTAGAGCGACCAAGAGCGTTGCCCGGATTATCAAAGCCAACCCAAACTGAGGTCATCACATTACTATTAAAACCGCTAAACCAGGTATCTACTGAGTCATTAGTTGTGCCTGTTTTACCTGAAATATCGCGACGATCTAGCGCTTGTGCTCGCCAACCGGTTCCACTCCAACCTGTTTTATGAGCCCAGCTACCACCCCCCCAAATTGCACTATTCATAGCATCAGCAATTAAAAATGCATTTTGCTTAGAAATAATTCTCGGCGCACATTTTTTCGTTTGCTCCATTTCATCATCACTATTATGCATTGAGAGTGCATTGTGTGTTGGCAAAGGCTCTTCGTCACAGGCAAGAGCAGGGTTTGCTTTAAACAATACATTGCCGTAAGCATCTTGAATTTCTGAGATAAAGTAAGGTTCAATTAAGTGACCACCGTTGGCAAATGTGCTCATGCCTCTTGCAAGTTCAAGCGGGGTAATAGAAGCACTACCCAGTGCTAATGATTCACTACGATTAATGTCAGCGTCTTTAAAACCAAATTTTAGTAAGTGATCAGCTGTACGTTGCAATCCAACACCACGTAGTAAGCGCACTGAAATAACGTTTTTAGACTGTGCTAAAGCACGGCGAATTCGAATAGGACCATTGTAAACAGCAGGGCTGTTTTTAGGGCGCCATGCTACGCCTTGGCTCTTATCCCACTGGTTTATAGGTGCATCATTTAATATAGACGCAAGCGTGTAACCTTTTTCAAGTGCTGCTGAATATATAAAAGGTTTTATATTAGAACCCACTTGACGCTTAGCTTGTATCGCTCGGTTGTATTGACTTTGCTCAAAGCTGTAACCCCCTACAATAGCTTTTATTCTACCGTCTTGTGGATCGAGGGATACAATAGCGCTTGATGCTTCTGGTATTTGGCTTAATAAGTAGCTGTTATCTTCGTTTTGACGTACCCATATTTGCATACCTGGCGTTAAAATATCAGTAGCTGCTTTTGGAGCAAAGCTTTGGCGGTAGCGAGTAATATACTTACGCGCCCATTTTAAACTATCCCAACTGAGAGTTGTTTGCTCACCGTTTTTAAGTAGTACTGTAGCTGTTTTATTATTAACACTGAGTACTGCTGCAACTTTTAAAGTGCCTAACTCATTTACGCTCTGTAATTTATTGAGTATTTGTTGCTCAGTTAAAGCTGGTTGTGTTTCAGGATTCCATAAAACATCAGTTGGACCTCTAAAACCATGACGCATATCGTAACTGTGTAAGTTATTTACAAGTGCGTTTTGCGCTGCTTTTTGAACCTTTGACTCTACTGAGGTAAAAATTTTAAAACCTGAGTTGTAGGCTTTATCTACCCCATAGCGCGAAACCATTTCAGCGCGCACCATTTCAGAGATATACGGTGCGTATAAGTTTATTTCTGCACCGTGAAAATAAGCTGTAATAGGTTGGCTAGTTGCTTCGTTATATTGCTCTTGTGTTATATAGTCTTCGGTCAGTAAACGGCCTAAAACTACATTTCGGCGTGCTTTTGCACGCGTTGGGTTACGAATTGGGTTTAAAGCTGAAGGTGCTTTAGGTAAACCTGCAATCATCGCCATTTGTGCAAGTGTTAAATCTTTTAGCTCTTTACCGTAATAAACTTGCGCTGCTGCACCAATACCGAAAGCACGATTACCTAATTCTATTTTATTAAGATAAAGCTCTAAGATTTCGTCTTTTGTTAACACTCCTTCAATATGAAGCGCTATAAATATTTCTTTAACTTTACGGATATATGCTTTTTCGCGTGTTAAAAAGAAATTACGAGCAAGCTGCATAGTAATAGTACTTGCACCTTGTTTTTTCTCGCCAGTAGATATAAGAACAACAGCCGAACGTACTATACCAATAGGGTCTATGCCTATATGATCGTAAAATCGATTATCTTCTGTCGCTAAAAATGCATTAATGAGTGTTTGAGGAATTTCATCAATAGTCACTGGAATACGACGTTTTTCACCAAATTGATTGATTAAAAGCCCATCTTTAGTGAATACTTGCATAGGAGTTTGTAATTGCACGTCTTTTAAAACTTGCACACTGGGGATATCAGGTTTAACGTAGTAATAAAGACTGATCAAAGTAATCAGACCAATTAACACACAAATGATAAAAAATTGTAAAGTTCGTTTTAATAAAATCACTTATATTTCCCTAAATGGACTCCCAATTGCGAGTTTTGACTGCTAGTATATATTGATTAAAAAATGAATAATATTTTTTCATATAAAAATTATAACTTGTTTATTATTAAAACAAAGGCCAAGTTGAAACATGCTAAGTCAACTATTTCAAAAACCGTCCCAAATGATGGTAGGAATTGATATTGGATCGCACTCTATTAAGGCTGTGCTTTTACGTGAAATTGAAACTGGATTTCGACTCGAAGCACTTGCAATTGAGCCGATGCCAAAAGGCGCAATGAGTGAGCGAACAATTCAAGATATTGAAGCGATTGGTAACGTAATTACAAAATTAAGAAAAAAATTACCAAAGTCGTTAAAATCTGCAGCAGTGGCTGTTTCTGGCCAAACAGTCATTACAAAAGTGATCTTCATGGATGTATCGTTAACTGATGCTGAACTTGAGTCGCAAATTGAAATTGAAGCTGATAGTTTAATTCCATATCCTCTTGATGAAGTGAGCCTCGACTTTGAGAAGCTTTCGACGAATGAGGCCGATCCTAGTAAAATGAATGTTTTGCTTTCAGCTGCTCGTACTGAGAGTGTAGAAGCGCGTGTTGGCGCTTTAGAAGCTGCAAATTTAGAAGCTAAAATAGTTGATGTAGAAAGCTATGCATTAAGTCGTGCAATGGATGTGTATTACCAACAATTACCCAGCGACGCATTTAATAAATGTGTGGCTGTGGTTGATATTGGTGCGGTTTTAATGCTCGTGAGCGTTGTTCAAGCAGGGGAAACAATTTATACACGTGACCAAGTTTTTGGTGGCGACCAATATACAAATAGTATCGTTGCTTATTATAATAAAGGATTTGATGAAGCTGAAATTGGTAAAACATCAGGCGATTTACCGCCAAACTACACCTTTGAAGTATTAGCCCCTTTTCAAACTTCGTTACTTCAACAAGTGCGACGCGCGGTGCAAATGTTTTTAACAACCAGTGGCAAAGAGCAAATCGACTATATTGTATTAACGGGTGGTACATCGATGATTAAAGGTATTGACCGATTACTCATTGAAGAACTAGGTATTCACTCTGTCGTTGCTGAGCCTTTTGAAAATATGGAAATTTCTCCAAAAGTAGATCGTAATGTAATGCAGCGTCACAAAACGCAGTTTGCAATTGCGACAGGGTTGGCATTAAGGAGCTTTTCAACATGCCACATATAAATCTACTTCCTTGGCGTGAATCGCAGCGCGAAGAATCGAAAAAGAAATTTGTAACTATACTTATTGGTGTCGTTATACTTTGTTTTGCGAGTATGTACTTATTAAGCTCTTTTTATAGTGCATTAAAAGACGGTCAAAACTTAAAGAATAACTATTTAAGTTCAGAAATTAGCATGCTAGATAAAAAAATAAGTGAAATTAGAAGTTTAGATAAAAGAAAAGAAAACTTACAACAGCGTATGAGGCTCATTGAAGAATTACAAAGCAGCCGTAATTTGGGTACGCAAATAATGGATGAAGTTGCCAAAATAGTGCCGGGTGGGGTTTATTTAACAAAACTCGAGCGCAGAGGTAGCCAAATACATGTATTGGGACGCAGTGAATCTAATAACCGTTTATCAACAATGCTGCGCCAAGTACAAAGCTCATATTTACTAGAGAATCCTTCAATGCAAGGCATTGTTGCAGGCGATCAATCTTCGCGTTTACTTAGTGATTTTAATATGGAATTTTATGTAAAACCATTTGATAAAATTGGTGAGGTTAGCGATGAGCCTTGATTTTAAAGCACTGAGTGAAATTGATTGGAATGAAATAGAGCTCGATAACATTGGCGATTGGCCTATTGCAGTTAAAGCAATTTGCTGTACGTTTGTTGCCGGACTTGTATTGTTTTTTAGTTATAGCCTATTAGTTTCTGATGAAATTGATAGTTACCACAGTGCAGTTGCGAAAGAGGTCGAGTTACGCACAACTTATCGCACTAAATACGCAGTCGCGAGTAAGCTTGAGATCTACCGTCAACAAATGATTGAAATGGAAGATAAGTTTTCACAATTATTAAAACGTTTACCTACCTCTAACGAAACCCCTGGTTTACTTGATGATTTGTCGTATGTTGGCACAACAAGTGGTCTGACTTTTTTAAAAATAGGTTGGTTACCAGAAGTCGAGAAAGAATTTTATACTGAATTACCGATTAAAATAGAAGTGATAGGGACCTACCATGAATTTGGTGAGTTTGTGGGTAAAGTAGCTCAGTTACCACGAATTGTAAGCTTACATGACTTTTCTATTTTATCATCGGGCGATAAACAGTTAACATTTAGTGTTGTTGCAAAAACATATCGTTATGAAGAAGGGGTTAAAAAATGAAGCTCCTTCGCGTAGTACCTGTAGTAATGGTGTTTGTTTTGAGTGGTTGTAATGATGATACGTCTGAGCAAAAAGAATTTATTGATCAAGTAAAAGCAAGCACAACACCAAAGGTTGAATCAATTCCTGAGCTGACAAAGTTTGAAATATTTGAGTACAGTGCTGGTCAGCTACGTAGCCCGTTTGTAGCGCCTCAGCCTGAGATAATCCAAAATAAATTAACGCAAGTAAAAAACTGTTTGCACCCAGATCAAGAGCGTCGCCGCGAACCGTTAGAAAAATACCCGCTAGATAACTTAGCAATGAAAGGCACAATTGGTTCTAGTGGACAAATATGGGCATTAATAACAGCAGCTGACGCTACTTTGCATCGTGTAACGGTAGGGAATTACCTTGGTAGTTATGATGGCAAAGTAAAAACAGTAAGTAACGACTATATAGAGTTAGTGGAATTAATCCCTGATGGGTCTGGCTGTTGGAAAGAGCGCTTGACTAAATTAGAAATGTTAGAGGCGGCAACAGATGGCGCAAATTAATAATAAAAAAGGTAAAAATAGCATGCATAAGGATGTACTTTGGCTTCATCGTATTTCACGAACATTACTGGCTGCTGTTGCTTTAGTCACTGTAAATTCAGCCGTTGCAGGGCCGTTACTTTATGATGTTCGTTATAATCCATTACTTAAAGGCGAAACTGAGTTACAGCTTGTTTTTGATGAAGAGTTAACGCTTGAACCAAAAGTTCAGGTGTTTAATAGCCCAGCCCGAATCGAAATGTTTTTTGATACCGCAGAGTTAGAGGTTGGTTTAAATGATGTTGAAGTTAATCAAGCTGGAATTAGCAGTGTTACTAATGTTTTAACTAACAGTGGTTTAAAGGTAACGGTAAACTTAGATAGATTAAAAATTTATGAAACTGAAGTTCATAACAACTTAGTATCAATACGCGTGTCTGATAATCCTCTTACAGAATCTGAAAATGAAGATGTAGCGATGGACTCAGGTGACGTAAGTGGAAATTACATCAACCGTATCCAATCAATTGATTTTAGACGTGGTGAAAAGGGCGAAGCGAAAGTACTCGTATTTTTACAAGACACTCAAGCTGCAATTGAAGTCCATGAAAGTGGCGGTAAAATTTACGCTGACTTTCATCACACCGATATTTTAGATGACCTACTTTATGAATTAGATGTATTAGATTTTGGTACTGTTGTAAGTAATATCGAGACTTTTAAAGAAGACGGATTAAGTCGTGTCGTTATTGAGCCAAACGCTCAGTTTACATTTACGTACCAGCAAATAGATAATATTTTAACGCTGACGGTAGAAAAAGATGAAACGCAAAACGCCTATTTAGATGGTGGCGTTGAGTATCAAGGTCGCCCTATGACCTTAAATTTTCAAGATATCTCTGTGCGAGCAGCACTACAAATTATTGCGGGTTATAACGATTTTAACTTAGTAACCAGTGATTCAGTGACAGGTAATATAACACTGCGCTTAGATGGCGTACCGTGGGATCAAGCGCTTGACGTAGTACTGCGTATTAAAGGGCTAGACAAACGCATGGATGGCTCTATTTTAATGGTAGCGCCTGCAGAGGAGCTTGCGGCACGTGAAGCTAAAGATTTAAAAGCTAAACAGCAAGTTGAAGACTTAGAACCACTCTATAGTGAATACATTCGATTAAACTATGCTAAAGCCGAAAATTTTGCTGACTTATTAAAAACAGATAGGAACAGTATTATAACTGCCCGCGGTAGTGTATCGGTTGATCAGCGTACAAATACTTTATTGGTAAAAGATACTGTAAAGAGTATAGAAAACATTCGCCGGATGATAGAAACACTCGATATTCCGGTACAGCAGGTTGTAATCGAATCTCGAATGGTAACTGTGCGCGATAACGTTACTGAAGACTTAGGCGTACGCTGGGGCTTTAGTGATCAAGGCAGTAGTGTTGGTATTTCTGGCTCCCTTGAAGGCGCTGAAGGTATTTATAATGCGACATCAACTTCAAATGCGCCAAGTATTTCAGATCGATTAAATGTAAATTTACCAATTTCTAATCCTGCGGCCAGTATTGGTTTGCACATAGCAAAATTGGCTAACGGTACATTAATTGATTTAGAGCTAAGTGCTCTTGAAGAAGAGAATAAAGGCGAAATTATTGCTAGCCCGCGTATCATAGCGGCTAATCAGCAAAAAGCGCGAATAGAGCAAGGTACTGAAATCCCTTACACTGAGTCAGCTTCAAGTGGTGCTACTACTGTAAGCTTTAAAAAAGCGGTACTAAGCTTAGAAGTAACACCTCATATCACACCTGATAATAAAGTAATTCTAGACTTAATTATTACTCAAGACACTCGTGGTGATACTGTACAAACGGGAACAGGTGAAGCAGTGTCTATTGATACCCAAGAGATTCAAACTCAAGTGTTAGTTGAGAATGGACAAACCGTAGTGCTCGGTGGTATTTTCCAGCAGCAGATCATTAATACTACGAGTAAAGTGCCAATTTTAGGTGACATTCCTTACGTAGGAAGACTATTTAAAACCACAAGTGAGTTTAATGAAAAGCGTGAATTACTTATTTTTGTGACACCAAAAATACAAATTGATTAAAATACAGTGGTTTTATGTTAACCAACGGGTGATTATTTAGATTAATTGCTCGTTATATGGCTTTTTATGCTAATTGACTTGAAATACCCCCGCAATTACTGAGATAATCCCCTCCTTAATTTTGGGGCCAGGTCGTTAGGCGGGGTTTTATTTCAAATTTTAGAGTTTGTTTGTACTAAAAGATATGGCTGAGAAACGTAATATATTTCTAGTTGGCCCCATGGGGGCTGGCAAAAGCACGATTGGTCGTCACATCGCTGACCAATTACACCTTGAATTTGTTGATTCTGATCAAGAAATCGAACGCCGCACAGGTGCAGATATTGCATGGGTATTCGATCTTGAAGGTGAAGAAGGCTTTAGACTTCGAGAAGAGTCTGTTATTGGCGATTTAACCGAGATGCAAGGTATTGTACTTGCTACCGGTGGTGGTTCAGTAATGAGCAAAGAAGTTCGAAACAAGCTTTCGGCTCGAGGTATCGTTGTATACCTAGAGACACCTATAGAGAAGCAAGTTGCACGCACGCAACGCGACAAGCGTCGCCCATTACTGCAAACTGAAGAAGCACCTCGTAACGTACTAGAGCGCTTAGCAGAAGAACGCGAGCCACTATACAAAGAAGTTGCTGATTTTGTTGTACGTACCGATGAGCAAAGCGCTAAAGTTGTTGCTAACCAAATCATCGAGAAATTAGATTTTTAAAAACCAATAATAAAGGAATAGCCAAGCATGCTTAAATTAACTGTTAATTTGGACGAGCGAAGTTATCCTATTTATATTGGGCAATCTGCACTTCAAGATAATGGCCGCCTGGTTCACCACATTGGTGATTGTCGGCCTATCATCATTACTAATGACACAATAGCGCCTTTATATTTGCAAAGGTTACTTGATTCATTAGCTGATCTAAATCCGCTATCTTTTATTATTCCTGACGGTGAGCAATATAAATCACTGGAATGGTTTGAAAAAATATCAGCATTTTTACTACAAAATAACTGTGGCCGAGATACGTGTTTAATTGCGTTAGGTGGCGGTGTTGTAGGTGACCTAACTGGTTTTGTAGCGGCTTGTTATCAGCGCGGCGTACCGTTTATTCAAATACCAACGACAGTGCTTTCACAGGTTGATTCATCGGTAGGTGGAAAAACGGCAGTAAATCATCCGTTAGGTAAAAATATGATAGGGGCATTTTATCAGCCTCAAGCGGTTTTTATTGATACGCAAACATTACACACTCTACCTGCACGAGAGTTTGCAGCAGGTATGGCTGAGGTAATTAAGTATGGTCTGATTTACGATACCGAATTATTTGCCTATTTAGAGCGAAATGTGACTAATTTACAGCAACTAGATGAAGCATGCTTACAGCATATCATTTTTAGATGTTGTGAAATAAAAGCGCTTATAGTTGCTCAAGATGAAAAAGAACATGGCTTACGGGCTTTGTTAAACTTAGGCCATACATTTGCCCATGCAATTGAGGCACAGATGGGTTATGGCGTTTGGTTACACGGCGAAGCTGTTGCAACAGGAATGGTATTAGCAGCTAAACTTGCCAAGACACGCCAAGATTTAAGTGCAGATGAAGTTGATCGAATTATTAAGCTACTTGAGCTATATAATTTACCAACAGAAATTCCAAAGCAAATGACTAGCGAGCAGTTTTTAACGCATATGCGTAAAGACAAAAAGAATAAAAAAGGCACTATCCGCTTTATTCTACCTACCCAATTTGGCCAGTGTGCATTAGTTGATAATGTATCTGATGATCAAGTTAGAGACTTAATCGAGCAGTAAATGCAGTCACAAATTTTACCAAGCCGTGCGGCTTTGGTGGATAGAATCGCACTGCAATTTGAGTACGGGCAAAATTTAATTGTTTTACTTGGCACTTCTGGGCTAGGTAAAAGTTATATGCTCGAAACCTTCATTACAGATAAATACAACGACTTTAATAAAGCCTTCGTGCAAGTAAGTTCGCGAATGACTGACATTCAACTAATGAGTGAGCTATTAGAGCAAAGCTTTAACTCTCCCCTGATCGATCATAACTTAAGTTTACCTGAAAACTATTACCAGTTGCTCCAGCAACAACCATGTGGGCCATGTTTATGGGTACTTGATGGCGGTAGGCAATTATCTGATGAGATGTTAATTGAGCTTGAGTTACTTTCTAAGAACAGCCCAAATACGCTATATATAATAATAGCTTCACAGTCTAAGCTGCCTTTAAACAACGCTGTTGAAATTTACTTGGAGCCGCTAACGCTTCGAGAAAGTAAGATGTTATTACAATGGTATTTTTCAGACTTACCTTATGATGAAGACCCTGTTTTTAGTACTTTTTTAGCTGAGGCTCAAGGTAATCCCAGTTTATTGCTTGCTTGGCAACCTAGTGAGCACATAGCCGATATTATCGTTAAGGACAAAGTATCTTGGCGATTGCACCTATTGATTTTGATGTTGCTGATTATGCTTTTAATTATTGGGCTACTTTATAAGTCGGATATGACACAGTGGTGGCAACAGTATTATCAGCAGGAAGAAACACAAGTCGTAAATACAGCAATATCTGTAGAGCAAGTAAGTGAGCCGGTTATAAAGAAAAATGACTCAGTAGCGAGCCTAAATGAACCAAAAGTAGTTGAGCAACCTATTAAGCTAGAACGCGAACACATTAATGATGTGCCTGCGATCATGCAAAGCCTTACCGAGCCTGCCAACACCGTTAACGTACTAGACAGTGATGTTGATGATAGTACTAATAATAAAAGCAGCGTATCAAGTGACGTTAAATCTGAAGCTCTAAAAGTAAATACAGCAGAGCAAACTCAGAATAGCCAAGATAATATATGGTACATGCAGCAAGCAGATACAAATAGTGTTATTCAATTATTAGCCGTAACTCAGCAGGAAGTTAGCGATAGCTTTATTGCTCAATTCAATCTACAGCAGCAAACTCATACTTACCAAACGAAGCGAAATAATAAAATATGGTGGGTTGTTACATTTGGTAGTTTTGGAAGTATAAACGAAGCAAAATCAGCAATGGATACTTTATCTGCTGGGGTTAAAAAAAATAAACCTTTCTATAAAAAAATTAGTAAAATAAAGCAAGAAATAGCACTCGTAGATCAGTAAAACACACTACTTTAGTGTAAAATCGCGCAACACCAGATTGAAGTAAAGAGCCAATGCAGCAAAAGAGTAGAGCCTTCCTTAAATGGGCCGGCGGAAAATACAGCCTAGTTGAAAACATTAATGCGCGATTAAACCAAGCTAGCAAGCATGCAGATACGTTGGTTGAACCTTTTGTTGGTGCAGGCTCTGTGTTTTTAAATAGTGACTTTAAACACTATATTCTCAACGATATAAATGCAGACTTAATTAACTTATACAAAGAGCTTAAAAGCTCCCCGGATGAGCTCATTAGTGATGCTAAAAAGTTATTTGTTGATTTGAATAATCACGCAGATGCTTATTACGAATATCGTGTGCAGTTTAATCAAAGCCGTGATGTATATGAACGTTCAATATTGTTTTTATACATGAACCGCCATGGTTACAACGGACTGTGCAGATATAACCTAAAAGGTATTTTTAATGTGCCTTTTGGTAAATATAAAAAGCCTTATTTTCCTGAAAAAGAAATGTATTTTTTTGCTGAAAAAGCACAAAAAGCAACCTTCACCTGTTTAGATTACGATGACGTTTTTAAGTTAGTGCCTAACAATGCTGTTATTTATTGCGACCCGCCTTATGTACCATTAAGTAAAACAGCTTCTTTTACGTCTTACGCTAAAGGGGGATTTAATTTAGATGATCAGGCTAACTTAGCTAACCTAGCTGAGAAGGCTGCTTTTGAAAATGATACACCAGTACTCATTTCCAATCACGATACCGTATGGACTCGTAAAATTTATAGCCAAGCATCACTTGACCAAATTCAAGTAAAGCGCACTATTAGCCCCAAAGGTGGCTCTAGAAATAAAGTTGACGAGTTGATGGCTATGTATGTAGCACCCAAGCAACCACTGCGTAAATTGCGATAACAAAAGCAATAAATAGTACAATCGCAATTAGGATGATAGAGATAGGAGAGTGTTGTTTAAAATCGACTTGACGTTTATTTTCAGATTGAACACCAAAAAATGCTGCTAGCACACTTTGCAACGCACTAAAAAATTGCAGCATTATTTAAAATAAAGGTTTTAAAGATGGAGTGTTTTTAGAATCATCAGAGCTAGTAAGTAGCTCTAGTAAATCGAGGTAATGAAACTGAGCACTACGGCTATCGCCAGTTAACCACGAAAACCACGATGACTCTTCTTCAGCTTTAATACACGTGATTGTAGTTAATGTGTTTTGAACACTTACCACTTGTGTATTATGACAATTACCCACTGAGCTTAATTCTTGCTCAGAGCTTGAACCAAAGCTAAACGCCCCGATAAGCAGTAATGCCGACGCAATTAATATCCCAGTTTTAAAAGCACGCATGATGAAATCCAATAATTTGTTACTTTTTTAATCATAGCAAATATTGATTAAATATCAAATTTAAAGTTACCTGAAATAGGGGCTATTACGCCATATTACTTGGGTAACATCTTCAATTAAGTTACATTAACGCAATACACTATTTATTGATGGAGTTAATCATGTTTAACCCAGAGCAAAAATATTTAATAGCCCCTTCTATTTTGTCTGCTGACTTTGCAAAGTTAGGCGAAGATGTTGATAAAGTTCTCGATGCGGGCGCTGACGTGGTTCATTTTGATGTAATGGATAATCACTATGTACCTAATCTCACAATTGGTCCTATGGTGTGTAAAGCACTCAGAGATTACGGCATTACAGCACCTATCGATGTGCATTTAATGGTTAAGCCTGTAGATAGTCTTATTCCATTATTTGCAGAGGCGGGTGCATCAATTATTACCTTTCATCCTGAAGCCAGTGAGCATGTTGACCGTACAATACAGTTAATTAAAGATCACGGCTGTAAAGCAGGCTTAGTGTTTAATCCAGCAACAAGCCTAAGCTATTTAGACCATGTTATTGATAAGCTCGATACCATTTTGCTAATGTCGGTAAACCCAGGTTTTGGTGGGCAAAGTTTTATCCCTCATACGCTTGAAAAATTACGCCAAGCAAAACAGCGTATTATTGAATCAGGTCGAGAAATTCGCTTAGAGGTTGATGGGGGTATTAAAGTCGATAATATTGCAGCAGCAGCACAAGCGGGTGCTGATATGTTTGTTGCAGGTTCAGCTATTTTTAATCAACCAGATTACAAGGTTGTGATTGATCAAATGCGTAAACAGCTTGGAAGTGTTAAGTAATGAAGTACGATGTCGCCTTATTTGATTTAGATGGTACCTTGGTTGATAGTGTTTACGACTTGTATATTGCTATTAATTTAACCTTGAGTGGTCTTGCTTTCCCTATTGTTAGCCAACGCTTGGTGGAAAGTTGGGTCGGTAATGGTGTTGAAGTCCTCGTTAAACGCGCTTTGAGTGGCGATATGCAAGTGAGTGAACATCTAGATGAGTCACTTAGTGGTAAAGCAATATTAGAGTTTTATAAGCACTATGAACAACAAGTTGGTGAGTATAGTGTTTTGTACCAACATGTAGAAACAGGGCTTGCAGCACTTCGTGGTATGCCTAAAGCATTAATCACTAATAAGTCTCGAATATTTACAGAAAAATTACTCGATAAACTGGCACTAACGAGTCATTTTGATGTGATTGTATGTGGTGACGACATGGCAAAAAAACCATCGCCAGAGCCATTGCTATTTGCCTGCAAAAAACTAAATGTTCAGCCTAATAAAGCAATAATGATAGGTGATTCTAAAAGCGATATACTTGCAGCTAAAGCCGCGAATATAGACGTAATTGCACTTAGTTATGGCTATAACCAAGGTGAAAATCTTGAGGATTATAATCCACAGTACCTATGCGATCACTTCTTAGATATAATACCTGTTCTAACGCAGCGTTAAATATTATTAATTAAGCCAAATAAAGGAAAATCATGAGTAAACCAGTAGTTTTAAGCGGCATTCAGCCAACCGGTGGTATGACAATAGGCAACTATGTTGGCGCTATTAACCAGTGGCTAAAGTTACAGGAAGACCACGAAAGTTTCTTTATGTTAGTAGACTTACACGCTATTACAGTTCGCCAAGAGCCTGAATTACTGCGCTCTCGAGTGTTGGATGGTATTGCTCTTTACGCGGCATGTGGCATTGACCCTGAAAAATCTGCTTTATTTGTACAATCACAAGTACCTGAGCACGCACAGTTAGCGTGGGTATTAAATTGTTACGCGCAAATGGGTGAGCTTAATCGAATGACTCAGTTTAAAGACAAGTCATCTAAGCATGCAAATAACGTAAACGTAGGCTTATTTTCATATCCGGTATTGCAAGCTGCGGATATTTTATTATATCAAGCTGATCAAGTACCCGTCGGTGAAGATCAAAAGCAACACTTAGAGCTGACTCGCGATATAGCAACACGCTTTAATAATTTATACGGCGACGTATTTAAATTACCAGAGCCGTACATTCCTGAGTTTGGTGCACGCGTAATGAGCTTGCAAGATCCACTTAAAAAGATGTCTAAGTCTGACGAAAACCCAAATGGTTACATTATGTTATTAGATGAGCCTAAACAAATTGTGAAGAAGCTTAAAAAAGCAGTAACTGATTCAGACGAACAAGCACGTATTTATTTTGATCGCAGCGAGAAGCCTGGTGTATCAAACTTGCTTACTTTATTAAGTGTTGCAACTAAGCGCTCAATAGAAGACCTAGTGCCTGAGTATGAAGATAAAATGTATGGCCATTTAAAGAAAGATACAGCTGATGCAGTTGTAAACATGATTGAGCCAATTCAAGCTCGCTTTAAAGAGATCAGAGAAGATCAAAGCCTACTTAATAGCATAATGAAATCAGGTGCTGAAAAAGCCAGTGTACGTGCTGAGAAAACATTAAAATCGGTATACGATGCGCTTGGTTTTATTCCTCGCGGGTAAGTTTATTAAAATAAAAAAATGCCGCTTGTTA
>NZ_PJBK01000088.1:0-19927 GCF_002836155.1 Pseudoalteromonas sp. GutCa3
TATACATTCTAATTAATAACAAAGTTGTGTCTTGAATAATAGGTGCTATATTTATCACGTTATTAAAATAGAAACACACCTACTGCGACTCATGAAAAAGGATTAATTAATGATTCAAGCACGGCCGGTTAATAAAGGGTTATTAATCTCACTGCTTCCTCACGTCATTTTATTAGTCACGGGAATTATACTTACCTACTTTGCTCATATTAAACACCAAGAATCTATAGACAATAAAATAATCAGTTCGCTTAATAACCGCCTCTCCTCGATTTCTACAGGTATTAACAGTAGGCTAGATTTGTATCAATATGGGCTATTTGGTTTAAAGGGCTTTGTACATGGGATAGGTGCAAGTAACTTAAACTATCAAGCCATATCTAACTACTCTGGGAGCCGTAACTACGCTAAAGAATTCCCTGGAGCTAATGGTATTGGCTATATAAAAAAAGTTGGCGTTGAGCAATTAAATAATTTTTTGAATGATGCAAAAAACGATAGACCCGATCAGACATTTAATTTGAATACACTCGTAGCGACTAGTGATGAGCATTTTATAATTCAATATATTTTTCCTGAGCAAAAAAACTTACAAGCAATTGGATTAGATATTGGATCAGAGAGCATGCGCAAACAGGCAGCACTAAATGCTGCCATAAATAATACAACCCAATTAACGGCGCCACTGACTTTAGTGCAAGCGAGTAAACTCTCGCATCAAGGCTTTTTAATATTAGTGCCAATATATAAAACCATTACTATTTCTGATAATAAAAAACAGCGCCTTAATGAGCTTTTAGGTTGGGCATATTCGCCGTTATTAATCGATAAAATTTTAGACTCACTTTCACACATTGATGAAAATCAACTAACGATAAGTGATTTAAATAACAGTACTGAGACTGACTTTTTTAGTTATGGCATAAAAAGCACAACTAACGATTATCAATTAACTAAAATTATAAAATTAATGGGTAGAACGTGGAAAATTACCATTAATGCCTCAGACGCCTTTATTTACAACCTTCATCTTCCTAGTCAGTATCAAGCCATTGTTAATGGCTCTTTCGCCACTATTGGCTGTATGTTTATAGCTTTTTTAATGCAATTGTTTATTTTTAGAAGAAGCCAAAGAATTAAGAGAAAAACACTTCAGGCTAAAAAAAATAAACTCGCATTACAGCAAACAAATTTAAAATTAGAAAAAGAAGTAAAATTACGCACTAAAGAAATTGCCGATATAAGTATGCTTCAACAAAGTATTTTAAACAGTGCCAGTTACTCTATTATTGCGACCGACATAAATGGCTTAATTACTTTGTTTAATCCCGCCTCTGAAAAGTTATTAGGCTATAAAGCGCAAGACGTTATTGGAATTGAAAACCCGGGTATTTTTCATTTAAAAGAAGAAATTATAAAAAAAGCCAAACAGCTTAGTGCAGAGTTAAATGAACCTGTTTTCCCTGGTTTTGAAGTGTTTATCTTAAAAGCAACGGCTACAGAGCCTGATATCAATCAGTGGACATACATTTCTTCTACAGGCGAGCACATACAAGTTAATATAAGTGTCACCTCTTTATTAAATAACGAAAATGAAATTGTTGGCTATTTGGGTGTAGCATACGATTTGACCGAACAAATTAATCACGAACAAGCTCTCGGACATGCTAAAGAATTAGCTGAACAGGCATCACAAGCTAAATCTGAATTTTTAGCAAATATGAGTCACGAAATACGCACACCTATGAATGGCATACTAGGTACATTACAGTTACTGCAAGAGCAGCCATTGAATGAAAAATCAAAAGAGTATTTAAAAAAATCACTTTATTCGACCCGCTCACTCACCACTATTATTAATGATATCCTCGACTTTTCTAAAATTGAAGCTGGGAAGCTTTCATTAGAATATAAATCATTCGACCTTTTTGAACTTATTCACCACTTAGAGTCTGATCTTGGCCTGCAAGCCAGTGATAAAAATATATACCTTAAATTTATAATTAATATTGAGCATAAGTATTGGGTGGGCGACCCCGTTAGACTCAGACAGATATTTTTAAACCTAATATCTAATGCGATTAAGTTTACGTCGCAAGGTGGCGTTACAGTAACGTTTAGGCTAACCGACGAAAATAAAATATGTTGTTGTATATCAGACACCGGAATTGGAATTTCTGAGCAGGCTATAGAGCGATTGTTTGAGCGCTTTGAACAAGCAGAGCAATCAACTACGCGTGAATATGGCGGTACAGGTCTTGGCTTACCTATTACTAAATCATTAATAGGTTTAATGAATGGCGAAATTAAAGTAACAAGCCAATTAGATTCAGGTAGTCAGTTTTATGTGTACTTACCATTAAAACAAGCACAGATTGATGAAAGCACATTAATAACAAAAAATGTTGAGCTTCCTGACCTATCTGGAAAAACTATTTTATTAGCTGAAGATAATAAAATAAATCAGCTTGTTGCATCTGCGATGCTTGAGCCTACAAAAGCCACCATTATTATTGCCAACAATGGTTTAGAAGCAATCTCATTATACGAGTCACACAAGCCAGACATTATTTTTATGGACATTCAAATGCCTAAAATGGATGGTCTTCAGGCATGTAAAAAAATTAAGGCGCTTAATAGCGAACAAATTGTTATCGCATTAACCGCTAATGTTTTTACAGAGCAAAAAGAAATATACAGGCAGTTATTTGATGGTTACGTTTCAAAGCCAATTGAAAAACATGAACTTGTCGGCATGTTATCAACACTCTATTTAGTTAATAGTTAGTCATTGCGAAGGCATTAAAAAACCCAGTTACTAATACCTTTCGATATTAGTAACTGGGTTCTAAGAATAATGGTGGAGGGAGAGGGATTCGAACCCTCGTTAGGGATAAACCTAAACACACTTTCCAGGCGTGCGCCTTCAGCCACTCAGCCATCCCTCCACAGTGCTGCAATTGTGTAATGCAACAGCGCGCTATAGTATGAAATAGACCCTTAAGGTGCAAGGCATTTTTAAATATGAGCCTTTAAATGCTTACTTATCAAGCAATAGCTTATCTATAGGCACAAAAAACGGCTAAATCTAAGACCTAACCGTTTTAATTTATACTTTTAAAATTAC
This sequence comes from Pseudoalteromonas sp. GutCa3, assembly GCF_002836155.1. Taxonomy (NCBI): domain Bacteria; kingdom Pseudomonadati; phylum Pseudomonadota; class Gammaproteobacteria; order Alteromonadales; family Pseudoalteromonadaceae; genus Pseudoalteromonas; species Pseudoalteromonas sp. GutCa3. The sequence goes on from NZ_PJBK01000088.1 coordinate 3,128, forward strand.
TTAGCCATGCTCGCAGTAAATTCAAGCATGCGATTAAGCGACTTAAGTGCGCCTTCGCGTAAACCCATATCAACGAATACTTCTTTACCTTTAGGGCTTATGAGGGCTTCCTCAATCGCTTTTAAGCCATTCATTGCCATCCAAGGGCAATGTGCGCAACTTTTACATGAAGCGCCCTCACCTGCCGTTGGAGCCGCAAAAAACTCTTTATCTGGACATAGTTGCTGCATTTTATAAAAGATGCCGCGATCGGTTGCTACAATAAACTTTTTATTGTCCATTGTTTGCGCTGCTTTAATTAATTGGCTCGTAGATCCAACCGAATCGGCAAGTGCAACAATTTCTGCTGGTGACTCAGGATGAACTAATACGCCTGCATCTGGGTGCAGTGCTTTCATATCTTTTAAGGCTTTAGTTTTAAATTCGTCATGTACGATACATGCACCATTCCACATAAGCATATCAGCACCGGTATTTTTTTGAATATAACTACCAAGGTGCTTATCTGGGCCCCAAATAATTTTTTCGCCTTGCTCATCAAGGTGCTCTACTATTTCAAGTGCACATGATGAGGTTACAATCCAATCTGCACGCGCCTTAACTGCGGTAGAGGTGTTTGCATACACAACCACTTTACGGTCAGGGTGCTCATCACAAAACGCTGAGAACTCGTCTATCGGGCAACCAATATCTAGCGAACACGTCGCTTCAAGCGTTGGCATAACAACCGTTTTATTTGGCGTTAAAATTTTGGCTGTTTCGCCCATAAATTTCACGCCCGCAACGATGATCATATCTGCATCGTGACGTGCACCAAAACGTGCCATTTCTAGCGAATCGGCAACGCAACCGCCGGTTTCTTCAGCAAGTGCTTGAATTTCAGGATCGGTATAATAATGTGCAACAAGTACTGCATTTTTATCTTTTAGTAATTGTTTTATACGCGCTTTATATTCGCCTTGCTCGTCATTTGTTAACGGTGCTGGCTTAGGGGGGAAAATATAACCTTCAGGCATAATAGTTTGAGCTAGACTCATGTTCTCGACCACTTATCTACAGTGCATTAATTAGGGCGAATTATACGAGAATATAAACACAAATAACAGCAAACTAGTAAAGCTGTTTATAAAAATTAGAATGGGAATTTAAAAAAGAATATAAAGGAAAGTATTAGAGAGTGGTGGGTCATGATGGATTTGAACCATCGACCAATTGATTAAAAGTCAACTGCTCTACCAACTGAGCTAATGACCCGCTCTAATATAAATCTGCTTTGTAAAAAGCTGCGTAAATCCGCCGATTAAAACTTTCATAGAATGGTGGGTTATGATGGATTTGAACCATCGACCAATTGATTAAAAGTCAACTGCTCTACCAACTGAGCTAATAACCCGCTCTATGCGCTTATTCAATTATGAATGAAGCTTACGTATATCCGCCGATTGATGCCAAACACTATTCACAAGGAATAAAGAATGGTGGGTCATGATGGATTTGAACCATCGACCAATTGATTAAAAGTCAACTGCTCTACCAACTGAGCTAATGACCCGCTCTTATATAACTTTTCATAGAATGGTGGGTTATGATGGATTTGAACCATCGACCAATTGATTAAAAGTCAACTGCTCTACCAACTGAGCTAATAACCCGCTCTATGCACTTATTCAATTATGAATGAAGCTTACGTAAATCCGCCGATTGATGCCAAACACTATTCACAAGGAATAAAGAATGGTGGGTTATGATGGATTTGAACCATCGACCAATTGATTAAAAGTCAACTGCTCTACCAACTGAGCTAATAACCCGCTCTATTGTTGCGTTTTAAATGCAACTTACTATTTTACGTAAATCCGTCGATTGGAACCAATCACTATTCAAAGGAATAAAGAATGGTGGGTTATGATGGATTTGAACCATCGACCAATTGATTAAAAGTCAACTGCTCTACCAACTGAGCTAATAACCCGTTCCAGTTGCTAACTTATTTCTAAGTTAAAGCCTGCGTAAATCCGCCGATTGATGCCACACACTATTCACAAGCAATAAAGAATGGTGGGTCATGATGGATTTGAACCATCGACCAATTGATTAAAAGTCAACTGCTCTACCAACTGAGCTAATGACCCGCTCTGACGTTGCGTTTTATAACAACTTAGTATTCTACGTAAATCCGCCGATAAAAGACCATTCAAAGAATGGTGGGTTATGATGGATTTGAACCATCGACCAATTGATTAAAAGTCAACTGCTCTACCAACTGAGCTAATAACCCGCTCTTTTTGTCGCATTTCGAGTGGGGTAACCATTCGTTTGCTGCGGGCGCTTATAATACTTATTTATAAAATGAGTGCAACCGAAATTGTCTCTTTTTTTAAGTTTTTATGTCTAGATGCACAAAATTAAACCGTTTGTGCTCAAACTACATGCAAATCCAAGATTCTTCGAGAGTTTCCATGTAGTTTGCTCGCCCTAACTAGAAATTTAATCGCTAGTGAACTTAGTTTCCTAAACGATCAGTTGCTAGTTTTGCAGCGGTTGTACTTGGGTATTGATTGATAAGATCGCTCAATATTTTTTGTGCTTGCGCCGCTGAACCTTGATCTTGTAAAAGTGTGCCTAACTTTAGCATCGCATCTGGGCGTTTATTAGAATTTGGAAATTCGTTCACAACGACTTTAAAGTGCTCTACTGCTTTTACACCATCATTTTTAATAGTAAGCAACTGCCCTAACCAATAATGCGCATTAGACGCATAGACAGAGTTTGGGTAGGTAGTTAAAAACGTTTGAAATTCAGGAATCGCTTGGTCATAGCGTTTATCTTTCATTATTAACGCAACAGCGCGCTCATAGGCTTCGTTTTCAGATAAGTCACTGCTATAGGTCTGTGCATTGCTTTGTTGCGTGTAATCAGTTGCGGGAGCTGCTGCTGGCTGTGTATAAGCCTGGCTCACGCGGTTTTCAATTTCTTGATACAACTCACGCTGACGCTGCAGTACTTTTTCAAGCTTGTAGCTTTGCTCTTCGGTTACACCTCGAATTTGGCTTACTTCGTCTTGTAACAAGTTAAGCTGTTGCTGTAACTCAACTTGCAAAAAGTTACGCTGTTGCATCATATTCTCAAGCGACGCTAATCGCTTCTCAATACTTGATTGTGAACTCGCAGCTTCTGAAACAGGAGCGGGAGCAGCCATTAACTGGGTGCTCCCGCTCAATATCATGGCTGCCAAAATAATTTTCGGCTTCATAATATCTCTTATCTTAGTAAACTAGTACCGCACGGCGGTTTTTAGCGAAAGCTGATTCAGTGCGAGACTTAACCATTGGCTTCTCTTCACCGTAGCTTACCACTGACATTTGGCTAGCTGAAACACCTAAGCTTAATAAGTATTTTTCAACTGCTTGGCCACGGTGCTCACCTAGTGCAATATTGTACTCTGGAGTACCGCGCTCATCTGCATGGCCTTCAATTAGTACTTTAACTGATGAGTTTTGAACTAAAAACTCAGCATGTGCACGAAGTAAGTCTGCGTACTTGCTTTCAACTGTCGCAGTATCAAAATCAAAGTAGATTACTTGCTCTTGACGAAGTGCTTCGTACTTTTGACGAAGTTGCTCTTCTGCTTGTTGCTCAGGAGAGATTGTAGCTACTTCAACTGTATCAGTGTTAGTTGATTGCTCAACAACGCCTTGATTTGATTGGTTTGCAGCACCTTCATCAATATCTGAAGATGAGCTACAAGCTGCTAATGTCATTACTGGCACAGCAATTAGCAGGCCTTTAAGTATTTTGTTAAGTTGCATTGAGTAGATTCCTATTTTGAGTAAACCAGTAATATTACTGTAAGTATGGCGACCAAGCTGGTGCCTTTACTTGTCCGTCTAGCACAGGTAACCGTGCCTTAAAGCGGCCGTCCATCGATACTAGCGCAAGTACCTGTTTATTATTATGAAGCGTGCTATATATAATCATCGAACCATTTGGCGCTATGCTCGGTGATTCATCTAGGCGTGTTCTCGTTAATACTTGGAACGCGCCTGTAGCCAGCTCTTTCTTAGCAAGATGGTACTGCCCGTTGGTACGGTTAACCATCACTAATTCTTTTCCATCTGATGTTATTGAACCAGCAAGATTCATATCACCATCAAAGGTGAGTCGCTGTGACCTACCTGTTTTTAAATTTAACTTATAAATCTGAGCATTACCACCCCTTTCAGATGTAAACACAATATCTTGACCATTAGGGTGCCAAGATGGCTCAGTATCTATGCTACGGTGATTTGTTAAGCGTGTTTCTTTACGTGTAGCTAGGTCAAGCATGTAAACTTCTGTTGCACCCGTTTTGTCCTTAGAAAGCACTAACAATAGCTTTTTACCATCTGGCGAAAACTGCGGTGCACCATTAATACCACGGTAGCTTGCTATTATTTCGCGTTTACCTGTGTATATATCTTGAATGTAAATTTGGCTTTGACGGTTTTCAAACGTTACATACGCTAACTTAGTACCATCTGGTGACCACGCTGGCGACATTAAAGGCTCTTTTGAGCGAAGTAATACTTGCTCATTAAATCCGTCATAGTCTGCAACAACTAACTGATAAGGCTTATCATCATTATCACGTACTATTACATAGGCAATTTTAGTTAAAAATGCGCCTTTTTCACCAGTCAATCTTTCATAAATAACGTCACTGATTCGATGAGAGTAACGGCGAAAACCACTTTCACCAATAACACTTTCACGCGCTTCCAAAATATGATCTTGGCTTTTAACTAGCTTACCATTACTCATCATTTGTGTGTTGCCACCGGTAATTTGGCCGCGGATCACGTCAACTAACTCATAACGCACTAAGTAACGCCCATCAGTTTGCTGCTCAACTTCGCCCACTAATATCGCTTCCACACCTTTATTAACCCAAGATGCGTAATCAATTTCGCTATCTTTGGTTGGCTGTTGTGGCATCTGCGCTACATCTACAGGTTTAAATTTACCACTGCGCATTAAATCGGCAGCAATAACACTGCTTAATTTTTCAGGGATTGGGCCAACACCTTGGTACTTAAAAGGTACTATAGCAATGGGCCTTGCACCGTCTACACCCTCAGTTATTACAATTTCAAGTGCTGCATTAGCAACACCCACAAACCCAAACAGTAAAACTAAACAGGCTATTTTTATTTTGTTGAACATATCATTCCTTTAAAATTCTGGCTTGATTGTTAAATTAATATTCTTAAGTTGTTCGAATACGTCTTTATCTTTAGATACCGGTAATGTGTCGGCCATGCGCACTGCTCTTAATGCAGCTTCACATACCAACTTATCGCCACCTAATGATTTAACTTGCGTTACTAAACCATTAAAACCTAAACGAATATTTACTCGGCACTGTTGGTTTTTCATTTTTTCATCAATCAATAAGTTTTGCTGAATACGCGCCATAATTAATGCACGGTACTTATCAACTTCGCTCACCACTTGTTGTTGACGTATTTTACTACGGGCAGCCTGCTCTTTGGCAAGTTGCTCTTGTAACATTTGCTCTTGCATTGCTTGCTGGCGTTTACGTTCTGCCTCGGCTGCACGCTCTTTTGCTTCCTCTTCACGTTTTTTACGTTCAGCTTCTGCTTTTTTAAGTGCGTCTTCTTCGGTTTTACGCTTGTCAGCAGCAGCTTTTGCTGCACTTTCAGCTTCTTGCTTTTGCTTTTCGGCTTGCTTAGCTTTAGCGCGCTCTTTTTGCTCAATAGCACGTGCTTTTTTAGCTTGTGCTTGCGCCTCGGCTGTTTCTTTTTCTTTAGCTTTACGTTCTTGCTCTAGCTTTTTAATATGCCTAGATTCAGATTCGCGTTGCTTACGTGCATTTGCCGCTCTGCGTTCTAAATCGCGGATACGTTTGTCTTCAGCACTTTTTTTATCTTTTTCTTTCTTTTGGAGCTCAGCAATTTTTTGCTCAACTTGTTTTTGATCAACTGTAACGGCTGATACTGCTTTATCTGGCGTAGGTATAGCCGAATTAAGCGTTACCTCCATTACTTTAGGTGCTGGCGGATGAATGTTTGCAGACGCATACAAAAAACCACCAATGCCTAAATGAAGTACTATCGATTTTACTACTGAACTATTCATACAGCTACTTCCCCTCAAAGGATTCAGTCATTAATCCTACTGATGGTACGCCTGCATTTTTCAAAAAATCCATTAGTAATAATACTTCTTGATACGACACCTTACCCGAGCCTTTAATCATAACTGGCACGTCAGGGTTTTTCATTAACTGTAATTTTATAACCGCAGCAACATCAAGTGCTTCCATAGGCTCTTCAGGATCAGTACCTACGCTTACATAATATTTACCCTCTGCATCAATTGAAGCAATAATGGGAGGAGTATCTTTAGTATCAACTAAATCAGACTCTTCCATTTTAGGTAAATCAACTTTTACACCGTGTGTAATAAGCGGTGCTGTTGCCATAAATATAATAAGTAATACCAACATTACATCAATGTAAGGTACTACATTAATTTCTGCGACCGGACGGCGCTTTTTACGCTGATACATTCGCTTGTGCCTCTATTTGTGTAGCTGCTTGACGGTGTAAAATATTAGCAAACTCTTCCATAAAGTTAATATAGTGAGACTCAAGCTTTTCAACACTGTTTGAAAAGCGGTTATAAGCAATAACGGCCGGAATTGCCGCGAATAAACCCATAGCAGTCGCAATAAGTGCTTCTGCTATACCGGGTGCTACCATTTGTAATGTAGCTTGCTTAACTTCACCTAGTGCAATAAAGGCATTCATAATACCCCACACTGTACCAAACAAACCGATGTACGGACTAATAGAACCTACCGTTGCTAAAAACGATAAGCTAGATTCAATTTTTTCAATTTCACGAGAAAGCGCAACACGCATAGAACGATGCGTCCCTTCCATAACAATACTCGCACTTTGAAATGTATTCTTTTTATGACGAGCAAACTCTTTAAAGCCTGAAGTAAATAAGGCTTCAATACCTTGAGACTGACCGCTGCGTGACGATATTTCGTTATACAATTTACTTAGATCAATACCAGACCAAAATTTTTGCTCAAATTTCTTAGCATTTGATAGTGCATCTGATATTGCTTTTTTACGCTGAAATATAATTGTCCACGACATTACAGACATGGCAACTAGCCCTAACATCACTAACTGAACAAGCAAGCTTGCTTCTAAAATTAGGTCTAAAAAATTAAGCCCTGATCCCACGTTAAACTCCTAAGTAATTTCAAAATACGGCAAATTGGTTAATTTGTGTAAATATGACCGTTTATACGGTCAAAAGTTGCATCTAGTGTATCTAGTCCATTTCAAGCTGACAACGGTATTGCTATGAATAGGCAACAAAAAACGTTAAAAAACAGCTTTAGTTGGCATTTCCCTTTGCCTCAGTATTTTATTTAATCTTTTAAATAAACTCGCTAACAATAAATATGCGTAAATATATAAGTAAAACGTCATAAAATGCGCCGTTTATTCAAAATAAGAGCATAAACACTCAAAACCTATAAGCCTTACCTTCACGTAACAGTAAAACTAATACCGAGCCACATCAAAAGAAATTACTTAAGCTAGAAATTTCATTAACTTATAAATTTAACGATTAATTAACGCGCAAGATTCAAACAACAATAAAATTCACCGAATTAGTTTTTCTAATCTGAAAATACAAATTTTCTAGTTTGAACAAAAAGATGATCTTACGTATTATTCTCCCATACCGAACTAGCGCACCGAATGAGATAGTTTCATTAAGCCAAGTTCTTAGTAATAGGATATTTTATCGTATTACATTGTTTTACTCTTTCTGGATAAAACCAAATTCAGTAAAACGTAGTTCCCTGGATTACTTCCTTCAACTTGTTGTTTGCCCGCATTTTTTGCGGGCTTTTTTTTGCCTGCAATTTGGTGCGCTACATATTTTATACCAACCTGCATAAATCTTTGATCAATTTAACGAATTAAATTGCACTATAACGTCGTTAAAAATTTTTTATTTAGAACAACTAGATACAAAAACTTTTGCCTAGTTCTAGCGTAATTTTCTTAACGTTAAATAGACCCCATATATAAGCAGATTGGTATTATTTATAAACTAATAATTGCCCTACCTATTTTACAATAAGTAATTCGGTTACTAGTTTGAATGGTACGCAGGATAGCTTCGCGAGTCTTAACGCCCTGTGAATTAACAGTTAACTATAAAGCGTATAAGTATTTTGAAATAACATTTGCAACAGTGTGCTGAGGTTTTGGGTAAAATACCAGCCGTATAAATATTTGAAAGAAAGGGGTACTAAGTCAATTACCTGCTGCGCAATAAACCACAGCAAGTAATGTATATGATGAGGCTAGTCTTTTTTAGGAAGTAAACCAAAGTGATGATATGCACTGTCAGACACTATTCGCCCACGCGGAGTACGCTGAATAAACCCTTGCTGAATTAAAAACGGCTCTATTACATCTTCTATTGTTTCACGCTCTTCACCAATAGCTGCAGCTACATTGTCGAGTCCTACTGGGCCGCCCATGAATTTTTCAATTATGGCGAGTAAATATTTGCGATCCATATAATCAAAACCACTTTTATCTACATCAATCATATCAAGCGCTTGCTTAGCTACTTCGGCGTTTACTGTGCCGTCATATTTTACCTGTGTGTAATCGCGTACACGGCGTAATAAACGGTTTGCAATACGTGGTGTACCACGTGAACGTTGTGCAATTTCGGTTGCGCCATCATCACACATTTCTAAACCAAGATAATGTGCAGAGCGCCCTACTATGTGCGACAAATCTTCTACAGAATAAAACTCTAATCGCTGCACAATACCAAAACGGTCACGCAGTGGCGATGTTAGCGAGCCTGCTCGCGTAGTGGCACCAATAAGTGTAAATGCAGGTAAGTCTAATTTAATAGAACGCGCAGCTGGGCCTTCACCAATCATTATATCAAGCTGGTAGTCTTCCATTGCTGGATACAGTATTTCTTCAACTTGCGGGCTTAGCCTGTGTATTTCATCAATAAACAGTACATCGCCTTCTTCTAAATTAGTAAGTAACGCAGCTAAATCACCTGCTTTTTCAAGTACAGGGCCGGATGTTGTTTTAATACTTACGTGTAATTCGTTGGCTACAATATTTGCAAGCGTGGTTTTACCAAGCCCTGGTGGGCCAAATATTAATAAATGATCGAGCGCTTCACCACGGGTTCGGGCAGCTTCAATAAAAATTTCCATTTGCTGCTTAACATGAGGCTGGCCTCTGTAGTCGGCTAAAAGTTTTGGTCTTATTGCACGATCTATAGAGTCTTCATTTGTTTTTTCAGTCGCATCAATTAAGCGATCCGCTTCAATCATGGGTTACTCACAACATTGATTTTAAAGATTCTCTAATAAGAACCTCAGTAGACATATCGGGTTTGCTTATCGATTTTACTGCTTTTTGAGCTTGTGGCAATTTATAACCTAATGCAAGCAGTGCCGATACGGCATCATCGGCTGCGTTATTAGCTATTGTCGCATCGCTCATTGGCTCTATTACTGCACTGTCGCTAAATGGCGTAAATAAATCATTACCCCAATCTTTTAATCTGTCTTTCATTTCGAGTACTAAACGCTCGGCTGTTTTTTTACCTACACCCGGTAATTTAACTAGCGACGTTGAGTCTTCGTTATTTACACAGCTTACAAATTGCTTTGCCGACATGCCCGATAAAATAGCTAAGCCAAGTTTTGGCCCAACGCCATTTGCTTTTAATAGCTCTCTAAACAAGGCGCGTTCAACTTTATTATTAAAACCAAATAATAATTGAGCATCTTCACGCACTACAAAGTGGGTGTAAACAATCGCGTTTTCACCAATTTTTGGTAAATCGTAAAAACAGGTCATTGGCATTTGTACTTCGTAACCGACACCACTTACTTCGAGTAATATTTCTGGTGGCTGTTTTTCGACTAAAATACCATTTAAGCGGCCTATCATAGTTATTTCCTTAAACGTCCTCTAACGGTTTTGCTTGCGCTACCCGCTAGTTTAATTAAATTTTGTTCTGAGTGAGCGTGGCAAATCGCAATAGCGAGTGCATCAGCTGCATCGGCCTGTGGCGTACCTGGTAGTTTTAAAATATTTTTTACCATGTGTTGCACTTGTGTTTTATCTGCACCACCGTTGCCTACTACTGCTTGCTTAATTTGCCTAGCTGAGTATTCAAATACAGGTAAGTCGGCCATTGCAGCGCCAACAATCGCCGCGCCTCTAGCTTGGCCTAGTTTTAAAGCTGAATCGGGGTTATGCGCCATAAATACTTTTTCAATGGCAAAAGTTTCTGGTGAAAACTGTTCAATAAGCTGTGTAATGCCTTGGTAGATCATTTTAAGCCTAACCGGAAAAGGATGATCGGCTAACTTAATACAACCACTGCCTAAGTATGTAAACTTAGAACCTTGGTGGGCAACAACGCCATATCCGGTCAAACGTGAACCAGGATCGATCCCTAAAATAATGGCCAAACAGCACTCCATTGTTATTATTTTTAAATTACGCTAATAATGCCAGAGCACTGTATAAATTACCAGTACAAAGAAAAACAAAAATGCCCACGTGTTAGGTGGGCATTTGAAGGAGCATGTTAGTTTAAGCTTACCCTAGGGCACGCACTAATCCTTGGGTATTTTGTTTAAGTGTTCGGGCAATCATTAAATAGCCTAAACCAGCCACAAATACACCGCCAGCTACCGGACCAATAATCCATATATGCGGATGTAACTTACCTGCTAAATCAAACATTTGTTGCTGCACAATTAAAAGCGCTATATCACTAAAAAATGCAGCAACTAAGCCAGCTAAACCGCCGAGTAATAAAAACTCGTACAAGGTCGCGTTTTTAATTAATCGGCTTTTAGCCCCAAGCGTTCGCAGTATGACAATTTCTTGCATACGCTCACCTAAACTAGCTTGCACTTGCGATATAAGTACAAGCGCGCCACACAGCACAACAATTGCAAGTACAAAGCCAATGGCGAGTGATACTTGCGAAATAGTTGTTTGTATTTGCTTAACAAAGTTATCAATATCAATCGCTGTAATAGTAGGGTAAGTACGCAATAACTGGCTAAAATCACGCTTTTGATCTGGGTTTATACGTACCGACGAAATATACGTTGCCGGAAAATCTGCAAGTACATCTGGGCTTAAAATAATAAAAAAGTTAGGTTTAAGCGTGGCCCAATTAACTTTGCGCACACTGGTGATTTTAGCATCGAACGACTGCGAACCAATTAAAAATGTAAGCGTATCGCCTATCTCAACATCTAAACGCTCAAGCATCGACTCCTCTACTGAGGCTTCAGCCATCGCATTTTTACCAAACCACGTGCCTTGTGTTACTTCATTCTGGTCAGGCACATCTTTAAGCCATGTAAGGTTTAGCTCGCGGCCAATACCTGCACGTGCTTCTTCGTCTTTTTTCTCGTTGTCTTGCAGCGATACAGAACGTGCTACCAACTCGCCATTTACCGCATTTACGCGCCCACGAATAGTGGGATAAAACTCTGATACTTGAATATCTTTTTGAGCTAAATATTCATTAATTGGCTCAAGCTCATTTTGCGTAATATTAACTAAAAACGCATTAGGCGCATCGGCAGGAAGTTGCGACTGCCAATCAGATATCATGTCGTTTTTAAGTACCACTAAAAACAGCAGTAATTTAATCGCTAACGAAAAACTAATTAACTGTACCGCGTTCACATTTGCACGCTTTTGAATAGATGCAATTGCAAGCGACCAACTGTTACCTGGTTTTAAGCCAAGCTTTCGACCGCCACCAAATATTAATTTAGATATCAAAAACAACACACCAATTAGCGCAAGTGTTGATATAAACAAAATAAGCGTTATTTTTATGTTGTTACTAAATAACCACATTAATAAAAACACGGTTAGCGCACTCATGCCTAAATGCACACGACTTACTGCCAACTTGTCACCTAAGTTACGGCGCAGCACTCTAAGCGGTGGAATATCAAATAAATCAAATAACGGTTTAATAGAAAACATAACGGCACAAATTACGCCAGTGCTTATAGCCACCAGCCAAGGTTTAAAGCCACCTAAAGGTAGCTCTGTGCCCATACTTTTCGATAAGTAACTTGTTGCTATTTCTTGCAAGCCATAACCAATTAACAGCCCAATACTTACCGCCATTGCACATACAAGCAATAAATGGAGCATGTATATTTTGCGGATCATTGAACGGCTACCGCCTAGCGTTTTCATCATCGCTACTGGGTCGTATTGGCGTTCACAATAACGTTTTGCTGAAACGGCTATAGCCACTGCGGCTAAAATAATACCTAATAGGCCGGCAAGTAATAAAAAGCTCTCTGCACGGTTTAAACTATTTGAAATAGGTGATTGACGGTCTTTAACGCCGTACCATTGTTGGTTTTCTTTCATTTGTGGTTTAAGCCACTCGTAAAAGCTATTTATATCGGCCTCACTACCTGCATAAAGTTGGCGATAATAAACACGACTACCTGGCTGCACAACTTCGGTTTTTGCCACATCGTCAATATTAATAAGCACGCGACGGCTGCTCGAAAATACATTAAATGGCGCATCGGGCTCTTCTACAATAACTTTTGAAACATTAAATAATGCAGCGCCAAGCTCTACTTGCGCGCCTATATCAATATTTAAACTGTAAAATACTGATTCACTTAGCCACACATTACCAGGCGTTGGCCCGCTATTAGCAACCTTAGTTTCACCTGTTAAGGTATCCTTAACTTTTAACTGCCCTTTTAACGGGTACGCATTAGATGCCGCTTTTACTGAGCTAAACTGCATTTCATCATCGGCAAACAACATAGTGTCGAAGTACACCATTTGCGCCGTTTTTAAATTTTGGCTCTGTGCTTTAGTAATAAAAGCAGTGTCGAGAACATGATCGCTTGCAAGTACACGGTCTGCTGCAATAAAAGCACTGCTTTTTTGCGCAATACTTTGCCCTATTCGCTCAGTAACCATAGACAGTGTAAGCACGGTTAAAACAGCAAGGGCGATAGCTGCGCTTATAACTGTTAGCTCACCACGGCGAAATTCTCGCGAAAATAACTTAAGCGCTAACTTAACCCACATTAGCAACGTCCTCTACTTGGCTTTTTACCAGTAAACCCGCCTCTATTTGAATAGTGTGCTCACATTTTTGTGCAAGCCCTTCATCGTGAGTAACCAAAATAAGCGTGGTGCCGTGTTGCGTGTTTAAATCAAATAATAAGGATTCAATCATTTTACCGTTTTTGCTGTCTAAATTAGCCGAAGGCTCATCAGCAAACAGTATTTTAGGTGTACCAATAAATGCTCGCGCAATAGCAACACGCTGTTGTTCACCGCCAGAGAGTTGCGACGGGTAATGATCAATTCGATGGCTCAAGCCTACTTTTTCAAGTAATGCAATTGCTTGCTCTTTTGCATCACTTTCGCCAGCAAGTTCTGCTGGTAGCATAACGTTTTCTAGTGCAGTTAAGCTTTGTACTAACATGAACGATTGAAACACAAATCCAATTTTAGCCGCGCGCAGTGCAGCACGCTCTTCTTCATCTAAATTGTGTAATGGCTCGCCATCTAAAAATATTTCGCCGCTGCTTGCGGTATCCAGCCCTGCTAATAAACTGAGTAACGTTGATTTACCAGAGCCCGACGTGCCAACAATAGCAACAGACTCGCCATGCTTGACATTAAAGCTGATGTCACTGAGGATGGGCAGCTCGCCTTCAAAGGTGGAGACTACTTTAGACAAACCATTAACCTGAATTATATTTAATTGAGAAAGCGCTGACATATGACTCATTCAATCCTTCGTTTAGTATTCATTTTATTTTTAGTTATCAAACCGCTGAGCGCAGCAGCCGACAACACGATTTTAATACTCGGTGACAGTTTAAGCGCAGCCTACGGACTTCAACAAGAAGAAGGCTGGGTAAAATTGTTACAAGATAAATACGATGACGAACACGCCGACATTGAACTTATCAACGCCAGTATTAGTGGCGAAACATCTGGTGGAGCCCTACGCCGTTTAGATGCATTGCTTGAGCAATACGAACCCACTCATGTACTTATTGAGCTAGGTGCTAATGACGGTTTACGTGGTTTTCCAGTCAAAAAAATGCAAACTAACTTAACGTCTCTTATTCAAAAAAGCCAAGCAGCTAATGCGATGACCGCCTTAATGGAGATTTACATTCCCCCTAATTACGGTCCGCGTTACAGCAAAATGTTTACAGACACTTTCTCGCGCGTTAGCGAAGAAACAAATGCGCATTTAATGAACTTTTTTATGCTCGATGTTGCTGGTCAACCTGAGCTAATGCAAAACGATAGTTTACACCCTAACAAAAAAGCTCAACCATTAATACGAGATGAGATGTATGACTCGATCAAAAAGTGGTTAAATAAAGACTAGCCAATTAATATACCGCAAGAGTGCCTTTTTAGGTCTCTTGCGTAATAAACACCCAAACAAACAATCGCTTATTGATTTTTAAAAAAATACACGTACTATTGCATACAAATCGGTATGTGGCGCAGCTTGGTAGCGCACTGTCATGGGGTGGCAGGGGTCGAGAGTTCGAATCTCTCCATACCGACCAATTAAATCAACATCTTAGATTTAAATTTAATCCCGAGCCTTCAATTCTTCCGTAAAATAATACTTTCAACGTTAATTGATATCACGAGTGTCTAGGTGTAAGGTTAATTTCAGATCTAAATTTATTTGAGGCGGTAAAATGAGTGAAAATAAGAAAAAAATCACAAAGAGTATGATTTTAAGATCTGTTGCTAGCTCTACTGCCATCGAAACTGGCGAAACAGTTAAAACAATAGAGAAAAAGCTAAAAGCAAACAAACTCAAATATGAGTCTCTTTCGCTCGCTATTTAATTATATCTCTCACAAGCCTTTCAATGTGTTGGTAATTTTTATTTACACCCGCTTGAATTGACTTGAAATAAAAGTCTTTATGCTCGTCCCACAAGCTATAATCAAGCGTTCCTTTACCAGCTTTACTGCACAAAAAATCCATTAATAAACGGCTTATCCTACCGTTACCTTCACGAAATGGATGAATTAAAATAAACTCAACATGGCTCTGCGCTATAAATGACACAAGCTCTTCATCTGTCATTTCTGGTAAATTATTAAATCGAGATAAATACTCACCTTCAAATAACCTAATATTTTTCTCAATTTGTAAAGGCGACATAAACTGAAATCCGCCCTTGCCCATATCAATACTTCTTATTTTACCTGCCCATTCGTATACATTACCTAGCCACTGCCTGTGCCAATTAGCAATATTTTGAAAAGAAAATGTACCATTTTTTGAGTCAGTCGTCGTAAAAATTTTTTCATATAGCTTAACTAAAAGAACGGCTTCAATATCATCCATTTCCGTTTCATCAACAATCGCTAACTTGTTTGCTAAAACTAGCCTTTCAGACCCAGGTTGATATTGCGCTTCAACAGAGTCACTTTCGTATTTAGACATTTTATTGAACCAGTAAAATAATGAGTGTAAAAGTGCGTACCAACCAATGCAAGTAACCTTTAGCGTTGCCCATTTTATGTAAGTCAAAGCTTAATAAGTCACCAAATATTAAATACCACAATAAAACTAAATGGCAAACTTAAAGATAATCAAGCACCAAACATCTTAATACTCATTATCAACACAAATAGCATTCTCTGCGGGGCTTCGTGCACATGAATTGTTGACCATAGCCAAAGTTGAAGAGCGCAAAGCAGATAAACGGCCAGCTTTTGATTCAAAATGGTCTGGCAGAAACGGCGTGCTATATACAGTGACAGGTAAAGGAGGTTTAACACGCGAAGTCCTAATACCTTACAATTTATCAGCTAAATTAGAACTTCGAAAACTTAAACAACCTGCCACTGTTGTTGACAGAAAAATAAACTACTTACAGCTTTACGATATTCGAGGTGGTAAAAAGTGGTCTGATTCATTTAATAAAGCATCAAACCCTACGCTTTTATTTTCAAATGGTGCACACGGACTCAGGCATAGCTACGCACAAGAAAGGCTATTAGAGCTGATACTCAACCAATATCCATATCAAATAGCATTAGGAACCGTTTCGCAAGAAATGGGGCATTTTAGACCAGAAATCACTGAGGTATATTTAAGGTAACTAAGGAATAAGAGAACATTGAACGCCCTAAGCATTTTCTTTATTACTTATTTAAATAAAGACAAAATTACTTTATACCTTCTTCACTAGCAAACTACATTTTGTTAGAGTTAAAATATTGTTTAAAATAGCCTTTTAGTGATAATTGAATGAAGTTAGCTTTTCTCTACATTGAAAACCATAAAGCACTAGAAAATATTGATATACGGATCAATAGTTCTCACAATTGTAACTATTTCAAGGGAAAATTAACTCTGCAGTCCTCCCCGAGTGAACTTGATTACTACCAAGGCTTAGATTGCAGTGCAATAATTGGTAAAAATGGTGTCGGTAAGAGTACTATTCTTGATTTTATAGAGGTTGCTTATCAAGGAACTGAATCTAGCGGAATTATTGTATGGTTTGATGATGCAAATGAAAAATACCATATATGTACTATTAACATTCACCTTGATGAGAATTTAATTGTAAGTAACAAAGATTTTGTTTTAGAAGAAAATTTATCAAAGCTAGTTAAGCGTTATAAGATCA
>NZ_PJBK01000089.1:0-18655 GCF_002836155.1 Pseudoalteromonas sp. GutCa3
GACGGAACCTATCAGTTTTGTGTATCTAAATTACATATGAAAATAATCCACCAGAGGTAGATTAAGTTAATTTTTTCAAATAGTATTTTCTGACAGATAAAGGAAGTAATCAAGGAGATTCTTAGGACTGGTGCTGATAGGCAGAGTCGAACTGCCGACCTCACCCTTACCAAGGGTGCGCTCTACCAACTGAGCTATATCAGCAACACAAGAACTGGAGCGGGCAGCGGGAATCGAACCCGCATCATCAGCTTGGAAGGCTGAGGTAATAGCCATTATACGATGCCCGCATAAAAATCTGTTCTTAAACTACCTCTAACCGTCAAGAATAAAGTGGTGGAGGGAGCTGGATTCGAACCAGCGAAGGCTGAGCCGTCAGATTTACAGTCTGATCCCTTTGGCCGCTCGGGAACCCCTCCACGATAATTCTCTACTAATTCACTTCCGGTAAAAGGAAAGTGGTGCCGACTAACCGAGTCGAACGGTTGACCTACTGATTACAAGTCAGTTGCTCTACCAGCTGAGCTAAGTCGGCACTGCTTTAGTACGGGGCGAGATATTAGAGTAAGGTTTATTGGGATGCAACAATAAAATTAAAAAAAGTGTAAATTTTTAGTTTAAATGCTCAATATTCACGCGAAAACACGTTTTTTGCACTTTTTTATACTGTTTCGGTTAATTCATACCAATAATTTAAGCCCTGCATTACTAACAATGAATCAAAAATACTTCCTGCAAATTGCTGTTGCAATAGCGAGCCATAGCCACCAGCAAAAATAATTTGTGGTGCTTGTTCTGTTTTTTGAGCTGTTAAATGCAGCTTAGCTTGCTCAATTGCACCGATGGTTGCCACTAAAGCACCATTTTTTAAACCGTTTGGCGTATTTTTACCCAATTCATTAGTAAATGGTGTTTTACCGTCATCAAAAACACGTTGGGTGTTTTGTGTAAGTGATGAGGTCATTAAATCAAGCCCAGGTAAAATCCAGCCGCCTAAATGCTTACCTTCATTATCAAGCACATCAATTGTTGTCGCAGTACCTGCATCAATAACAATGCATGCTTTATGTGGGTATAATGTAAAGCCTGCAATAAGCGCAAGCCACCTATCGATGCCTAAGTTACCTACGTGCTCGTAAGCGCATACAAGATCTCCAAGCGTTTTAGTTACTTTGGCTTCAAAGCAAGTAATATTATTGCTAGCCGCTTGCACGAGAATATCATTTAGTAAATCACTGCGCCCTACGCACGCATAAATCACTTCGGTTATTTGCAACCAAGGTAGGTTATTTATATCTGCTGGTTGTGCTTGATCGTTATCCCACAGCACAGCTTTTAGTGATGTATTTCCTACGTCGATCAGTAATCTCATACTTGCGCCTTTCTGAGGGAGACTTCCCCACCGTAATAACTTTTTACTTCACCATCTTGGCGAATTCGTATTCCACCTTGTGGGTCAATACCCTCACATATTCCACGCCAGCTTCGGTGCCCTGTATTAAGCTCAACATAATCACCAGCAAATGCATTGAGTGAATTCCATTGCTCATACATATTTTGCAAACCTGTTTGACGATACTGCACTAAACGCTGCTCTAAATGATGAGTAAGCGATGCCACCAGCTGGTTTTTATCTAGCTGTTGGGTATGTTGATTTAAGTCGGTCCACGCTTGGTCTATATGTTGGCTAAAGCTGTCTGGCATTTGTAAGTTGATACCTATACCAATCACAAGCTGACAAGGACCTTGCGGCTGTCCGTCGAGTTCAACTAATACACCTGCAAGCTTTTGCTTATTTATATAAATATCGTTAGGCCATTTAAGCTCTACGTCAATTTGGTATAACGCTTTAATTGCATCATAAACTGCAAGGCCTACTGCAATTGATACACCCATTGCAGCTTGAAGCCCGTCATCTAAACGCCAAAAGTAACTGTAATACAAATTAGCGCCGAATGGGGATTGCCAAACACGGCCGCGTCGGCCGCGCCCTGCTTGCTGCATTTCAGCAACAATAACAGTCCCAGACTCAAGCGCTGTTTTAGCCTGTATACGGCGCATAAGCTCACTGTTGGTCGAATCTATAATAGGGTGTACTTCTACATTGGCCGTATTATCACCTAGCGCTTTGTAGTGTTGATCAATTTGCGTTTTATTTAAAAGGCCCACCTGACTATTCAAACAATAGCCTTTGCCAGTCACTTTAAAAATATCCAAGCCCATTTCTTGTAACGTTTTAATATGTTTACTAACCGCAGCTCGGCTAATTCCTAGCTTTTCACCCAAGGCTTGCCCAGATACAAAGCCTCCTTGGTTGAGTGCATTTAAAATAGCGAGTTTGTTTCCATCAGGTGCTTTCATTGCTCAGGCTCCGCGTTAATATGGCATTCGCTGCACGAATCTATCAAACGTACTTCGTGCTCAAGCATAATGTTGTAGCGCATATAAACCACTTGCTGAATGTGTTTAATCATTTTTATTAGGTCACTACCTTCACTATTTCCGTGATTAACAAGCACTAGCGCTTGTTGTTCATGCACTTCTACACCGGCCTCGCGGTGCCCTTTTAAACCACTTTTATCGATTAGCCAACCTGCTGCGACCTTGTGATGGCTTTGCCCATATTCGTAATGAGGTAAATCTGCAAACTGCTTTAATAGCTCAGCTAACTGCTGGTTAGTAATTATTGGGTTTTTAAAAAAGCTACCCGCATTGGCAAGTGTATATGGGTTAGGTAATTTGCTATTGCGCGTTTTTATAACCTGATCGAATACTGCTTGCGGGGTAATGCTTGAGAGCTGCTGCAGGGGGCCATAACTTAATACTGGTTGCCACTTTTTTGGAAGCGCTAAATGCACTTGCGTGATCACCGCTTTATTTTTAAGGGCATGTTTAAATATTGAGTCTCTGTAAGCAAATTCACATTGCTCGTTATTTAGTGAGTGCATAGTTTTAGTGGTTATATCAAAGTATTCTACCAACTCAATAAATTTAGCTATCTCAACGCCATAAGCACCAATATTTTGTACCGGCGATGCACCCACTGTGCCCGGTATAAGTGCTAAATTTTCAAGCCCGGGTATATTTTTCTCTAATAAATAACTGACTAGTTGATGCCAGTTTTCGCCTGCGGCAATAGTTATTAGTGTGTCGTTCTCACGATCAGTAATTTTAATCCCTTTTAAGGCTATTTTTATAACCGTACCCATGTAGTCATTTAAAAATACGGTATTACTGCCCTCGCCTAGCAAACAAAACGGTGTACTAAAACTTTGCGTTTTAAGTTGCTCAAGCTGAGTAATTTCAACAAAATTTTGGCATTGGCTGTTTAATGCGAATGTATGTAAGGAGTGTAATGAATGCGCCACAAAGCTCTCTAAAAATACCGGTAACTAATCGCAATAGTTTACCTCATCGTCGCAAATGTGGCACTAGATTGTAAAAATCACTCAACCCACCGTGCCAATCGTGATATAAAACCAGCACTTTTTTATTTGTGTTCAGAGTAATGATGAAAATTAAACCTCTTTTTTTAAGCCTCGCTATGGCGGGTATGTGTTCGCAAGCAATGGCTAATGCGATTGACCAAAACTCGTATGCTAACCTTGATGATGTTGTTACTACTCACTTAAACCTTGATTTAGATGTCGACTTTGCCGACAAGCAGTTAGAAGGTTTTGTGGAGCATACTCTTCAGTGGAACAACAGCAAAAGTAGAACTCTCGTACTTGATACCCGCGACTTAGACATTGATAAAGTAATGTACAAAGATCAAAGTGGTAACTGGAAAAAGGCGACTTTTGATTTAGCTAAGCGAGATGACGTTAAAGGTTCAAAGCTTACTATTGTGTTTAAAAACCAAGCTGAAGTAGTTCGTATTTACTACAACAGTCGTCCAGAAGCTTCAGGCCTGCAATGGTTAACACCCACGCAAACGGCAAGTAAAACGCATCCATTTATGTACAGCCAATCGCAAGCAATTCATGCACGTAGTTGGATCCCAGTGCAAGATACACCCGCAATGCGTGTAACTTACTCTGCACGAATTCATACACCAAAAGATATACGTGCTGTAATGAGTGCCGACAACAAAGATGCGCTTTATAAAGATGGCGATTACATTTTTGATATGCCACAAGCAATTTCACCTTACCTAATTGCTATTGGCGCAGGTAACTTAGAATTTAAAGCAATGTCGCATCAAACAGGCATATTTGCTGAGCCGACAATTTTAGATGCCTCAGTTGCTGAGTTTGATGACACCCAAGCCATGATTGATAAAACAAACGCGATGTACGGCGAATATGCATGGGGTCGTTACGATTTATTAATGCTACCGCCAAGTTTTCCGTTTGGTGGCATGGAAAATCCACGCTTATCATTCATAACTCCAACGGTTGTTGCTGGTGATAAAAGCTTAGTTAACCTTATTGCCCATGAGCTTGCTCATTCTTGGTCTGGTAACTTAGTAACTAACGCAACGTGGGAAGATTTGTGGTTAAACGAAGGTTTTACCTCGTACGTTGAAAACCGCATTATGGAAGAAGTATTTGGTCGTGACCGTGCGGTTATGGAACAAGCACTTGATTCAGCGTCTTTACGCGCACAAATTAAAACAATTGATGCACCAGATACACGCCTTAATTTAAAGCTTAACGGCCGCGACCCAGATGATGCGTTTAGCTCAGTGCCTTACACTAAAGGTCAGTTATTTTTAATCTATCTAGAAAACAAATATGGCCGCGATAAGTTTGACCCGTTTGTAAAAGCGTACTTTAAAGAGTTTTCGTTTAAATCACTTACTACCGCGCAATTTGTTACTTACTTAAAAGCTAACTTAATTGAGAAGTACCCGGGTGTTGTAAGTATGGATAAAGTAAACGAATGGATTTTTGAACCTGGCTTACCAAGTGATGCGCCCAACCCTACTTCTGATGCATTTGATAAAGTAGATACTGCAACAGCAGCATGGCTAAAAGGCGACACAACAGCAGCTCAACTACCAACAGCTGATTGGTCTGTGCATGAGTGGCTACACTTTTTAAATAACTTACCACGCGATTTAAGCATAGAGAAAATGAGCGAGCTTGATAGTGAATTTAATCTAACGCAATCAACGAATGCTGAACGTGCATTTGCTTGGTTTATGCTAGCAGTAGGTAATGGTTATCAACCAATTTATCCTGCGCTTGATAAGCACCTATCAGGTATTGGCCGTCGTAAGTTAATTGTGCCGTTATACAAATCACTTATCACTAACGGTAAAAAAGAGTGGGCTCAAAGCGTGTACTTAAAAGCACGCCCTGGGTATCACCCTCTTGCACAGGGTACTATTGACGCATTATTTGAATAAATAGCGTTAATTAGAAACTAAAAAGGGCCAAATTTGGCCCTTTTGTTTTTCTGTTTTTTACTTTTTCACTTTTTCACTTTTTTACTTTTTCTAAAAAAGCTTTACGCTCCGTAGCCGTGGCTTGCTGCCACCAAAAATCAAGCATTTGCGGCGCACTTGGCATGCCCTTACCTGTAATTGGTGCTATTGGCTTTATTGGTTGGCTAGGACGTGAAGGTCCTGCAGGCATTGTATTTTGCATTACCGGTTTATTGCTTGCTAGCTGCGTGTTAGAAATAACACTTAAAGGTTTAGCAACAGCGCTACTTTTTGCTTTTAAACTCACTTGAGGGGCTTCTGCAAATACTTTTGCAGATACCGCATTTTCAGCACGATTAAACACTAAGGTATAATCTTTACCTGCTTCAACAGTTACGCTTACCCAAAATGGTTCCGACTCTATAACTTCATGCGTGTCATAATCATCTTCATATAAATCGGTGTACTTTAGCCTAAGCTGATAGGTCCCTGGAGCAAGCTCGACATCGTCAATACGACTAAACAAAGAGCTTTCTAGCATTTTATCGCCCACTTGCAGTGGTACAATTTCTTCTGGAAAGTGAATATTCTCAGCATTAGCCGAAAAACTAACTAGTAATGCAACTGCACTACTTATTAAAATTGGTTTAAGCATATTAACTCCTTTATTTGATTTCAGTTTGACACTGCTTTGAAAGTTTGTCATTAGTGAGCTTAAAATTCACAACACTTAATTAGGAACACACTATGAGCCAAGAAACTATTTTTACCAAAATCATTAATCGTGAAATTCCAGCAGATATTATTTACGAAGATGAAAACACTCTCGCATTTAAAGATATAAACCCACAAGCGCCATTTCATGTGTTAATTATCCCAAAAAAAGCAATTGCTACTATAAATGATATAAATCCTGAAAACTCACATTTAGTAGGCAACTTATACGTAGTTGCAGCTAAATTAGCTAAGCAACATAATTTTGCTGAGGACGGATACCGCGTAGTTATGAACTGTAACGAACATGGTGGGCAAACTGTTTATCACATACATTTACACATGCTTGGCGGTAAAGAAATGGGCTGGCCACCTTATCAAAATGTAAAAAAAGTAAAATAATTAAAAGTTTTCATTAAATTGTTCCACTCAATTAATTAGTTACAAATGTTATGATTTTTCATAGTTATAAAGAATAAATAGTTACTTATTTGCAACATTTTGTGTTTAAATAATCGTAATATCGTATTTGTTATTGAGTACATCAGCGATTTTCTAATACAAAAGGTGTGGAAGTCGTGGTAAACTTAGTCAGTCAGCTTTATAAAAGAGTATAAAAAACATGAGCAGTTCAGCCTTTTTGTTATTAGATCAAGAGCCAATTAACACTATTGGTATTAACGTTTTAGAACCTTTGTTAAAAACGCAAGGCCTTGACGTAACCACAGGTACTAATATTTTAGACATACCTGAAGGGACTCGACTTTTGTTTATTGAAACATCAAGCAAGGATGCATGGGGAAAACTAAAAGAACAACTAGTAAACCTACGTATTAAATGCGATATCATATTATTTAATTTAGACGAAAACCCTGAACTTGCTAATCGTGCATTGTTAAGCGGTATTCGTGGCGTATTTTACACAACAGATAACGCCGATGTATTAATGAAAGGTATTCGCTTACTACTTGAAGATCAACTTTGGTACCGTCGCGATATTATGTGTAATGCATTAAATCGTATGCTGCAATTTAATAAAGATGCGCTGCATAAACTAACCGAAGGTGATATTGAGCCTGTTAAACTTACTAAGCGAGAAAAAGCAATAATCTCACTAATGAGTAAAGGTTCGAAAAATAAAGAGATCGCAGAAGATTTAAGTATTAGTCCACATACTGTTAAAACACATTTATACAGCGCATTTAGAAAAACCAAATGTCGTAACCGTATTGAACTTCTATCGTGGGCACAACAAAATATCCCTGATGAAATTCGTTAATCAAATATTTAGTTTAAATTTAAAAGCAGACACTTAGGTGTCTGTTTTTGTATGTGCTATATACTTATCTAATAACAATTAGCTTAATTAAGTAATCTGTTTTGAGGATTGGTATAAGTGTATACTTTTGATAACTTTAGTTTAATAGCTACTTTGCTGGAATATTAATGCTCGACTCCTTCACTCTTTATTTTGCCAGCATCGCCATCATGGTCGTAATGACCTTACTTAACTTTTTGACATGGCGAACAAACAAACAAATATCGGGCACGCTGCTATACATTTTCTATCCCATATTGCTATTAGGCTCTGTTATTGGCTTTACTCTTGTTGGTGATACACATAATTTAGTAATTATTAGCGCTGCCAGTAGCATGATGTTTGCCGCATCAATAGTGCACTGCCTTTCACTTAGTCAGTTTTTAAATTATCGCGGTATTGGTTTT
Organism: Pseudoalteromonas sp. GutCa3; assembly: GCF_002836155.1. NCBI lineage: Bacteria > Pseudomonadati > Pseudomonadota > Gammaproteobacteria > Alteromonadales > Pseudoalteromonadaceae > Pseudoalteromonas > Pseudoalteromonas sp. GutCa3. The sequence continues at coordinate 7,811 of NZ_PJBK01000089.1, forward strand.
AAATTACTCTGCTCAGTGACCGCTTTTTGCACTGTAATGCTTGGCTATTACACCTTTTTTGACCCATCTTTACACGAAAGAGTGATTGCATCCGATATACAACACATAGCAGAAGCCGGTTTTTTACTGTTTATATTTATTAAGTGTGCACGCAAACCCTATCCTAATGGCAGCATTGTATACATAACCATTTTAACGCTTGTTGCTTTAAGCTTTATTGGCCGCTCGTTATTTATGGATAACATTGAACAAAAAAATCTTTTAGTAAACGGCTGGTTTAGCTCATTATTATTTTTAAATGGCGTAATTGCTCCCATGTTTTATGCTGCAGGTATGGCGTTATTATGTAATGAGCGCAGAGAGCAGCACCTCAATAAATTAGCCGATAAAGCACAAAAAGATTTAGAAATACGCGGGCTCTTTTTATCAACTATAAGCCACGAAATTCGCACCCCGCTAAACGGTATTTTAGGCAGCGCCCAACTTGTTATGAACCAAACAAGTGATACCCGCAATAAAGCCTATTGCGAAGCGATTATAAATTCTGCCGAATCACTTAACTTATTGGTAGATAAGGTCCTTGATTACGCGAGCCTAGATCAAAGTGACGAAGCGCTTTACGAAGAAGATGTAGAGTTTAAAACATGGCTTAATAATTTATGCTTATTACTCAGTCCTCTCGCGGAGCAAAAGCAACTCAAGTTTGAACTAATATGTAATATTCCTGAGCAAGCCTGTTATTACTGCGACCAGCAAAAACTTAGGCAAATAATTATTAATTTAGTGGGTAATGCCATTAAGTTTACAGACCACGGAACCGTTAAAATTCAGGTTGATTTAGTATTAGAAAAACAACTTGAGCACACTATAAAAATTAGTGTCAAAGATTCAGGGCCAGGTATAGAAAATGATGAGATAGCCTACTTAACAGAACCTTATGTACAAAGTAGTGCAGGAAAAGAGAAAGGCGGAACCGGCCTTGGTTTAGCTATTACCAGTCGCCTGCTTGAAAAGCTCAGTAGCCGACTCGAAATAGCCAGCCAGCTTGGTACTGGTAGTGTATTTAGCTTTACCGTTACTTTTACTTTAGGTGAATTAAGCCTTGTAGAGCAGCGCCATCAAACTAAAGATTACTTAACAGGTCTTGATGTACTACTGGTTGAAGATTTAGATTTAAATCAAAAAATTGCTATAGAATTTATGGCCGACGATGAGCACAAAATTAAGCTCGCAAAAGATGGGAAAAGCGCCATAGAGCTCATGCAAGCTCACCACTTCGATGTTGTTTTGCTTGATATGAACCTACCTGATTTAACAGGCCAAGAAGTACTTAAACGTCTAAAACGCATTGATCATAAAAATCAACGAACTCCAGTACTCGCATTTACTGCAAGCCTTAGCCCTGACGAAGTAAAAGAATATTTAGAATTAGGAATAAAAGACATTGTAGGCAAGCCTATTAAGCACGAAAAGCTTCGCCAAGCACTTAGCGACTCTCAATCTAATCAAACTGCTAGCATTGCAGTAGAGCTTATTGATACCTTGTATGACAAAACAGCGGCCGAAACACTCACCAGCTCGTTTAGTGAAGATGAAGTATCGTCGATTTATAATGAGTTTGTGCTTTCAGCGCGTAACAAACTAATTCGCTGTCAAAAGCTTATCGATCAACAACCAGAGCAATGCATTAAACTTTTACATCGCCAAGCAAGTACTGCTCTGCAACTGGGTTTTAATCGCTATGGTATTGAGCTTAAAAAAATAGAGCGCCGTTTACTCGATAAAAAGCCACATAACGACATGCTTGATGAAGCGCTAGATCTGTGGCAACGAAGCTTAGAGCAATATTTAAAGTTTGTACGTGGGCAGTTAGAGTAATAGTGAATTAGCTTTAAAAATAGCTAATTATTAGCCTCTTCCATATTTATCATCAAATCGCTCTATATCGCTTTCATCAAGTACAGCACCGGTTTGCACTTCAATGACAATTAATGGCTCTTTTTGATTATTAGCCAAACTATGAATTTGCTTTGCCGCGATATAACACGATTGGTCGTGCGTTAGCGTATACGCTTGCTCATCAATACACACATCTGCAATACCCGAAACCACAACCCAATGTTCAGCACGATGCTGATGGCGCTGCGTCGAAAGCTTAGCACCGCTGTTAACAGTAATTTTCTTAACTTTAAAGCCAGTGCTTTCAACCAAAGTACGGTAACTTCCCCATGGGCGAAAAACCACTTGATGATGATTAAGTTTATCAGCCTGTGTTGTAGCAATTTTCTTAAGCAACAAAGGCAGAGAATCTAGCTCATTTTGGTTTGCAATTAACGTGGCATCATGAGTATGAATAATTGCTAAATTGCTTACTCCAAGCATGGCAATAGTGTGTTCAGCCTCGTTAATAACTAAGTTATTAGTGCTTTTTTGAGCCATATAATTAGCATTTAAACTATTACCGTTTTCATCTTTTTTTGTAAGCGCATCAAGGGATGAAAAACTACCTACATCACTCCATTTTAAATCAACAGGCATAACAACTACGTTATTACTGCGCTCTAAAATGGCGTAATCAATTGAATCGCTTGGGCAGTGTTCAAGCGCACTGTTGCTTGGGCGGGTAAACCCTAAATCTTTAGTAAATTGTGCTGCTGCAGCGACACTCGTTGCTATTTTTGGCGCAAACCGCTCGAGCTCTTTTAAATAGGTCGCTGGGGTAAATAAAAACATCCCGCTATTCCAGCTATAACCACCTTGAGCTAAATAACGGTTCGCTGTATCTAAGTCAGGCTTTTCTTTAAATTGAGCAACATCGTAACAACCCGTTCCGGCAATAGCCGCGCCTTGTTTTATATAACCATAGCCAGTATGCGCCTCTGTAGGAGTAATCGAAAACGTAACTAGCTTTCCTTGTTCAGCAAGTTTTACAGCTTCAGGGAGCTTAGCTGTTAATACATCAAAGTTTTTAATATGATGATCAGCAGGCATCACTAATAGCGGACCGGTAATCCCATTTTGCAGTGCATAGTGGGCGGCTAATGCGATGGCAGGGGCGGTATTTTTACCTTTGGGTTCGAGTAATAATGCACTAGGATTTGAGCTGGCAGCTTGCTCGGCGGCAATAAATCGGTGCTGCTCATTACACACTAAAATAGCATTATCAAACAACTCATTAGAAACACGCGCCAATGTACTTTGCAGCAATGACGTGTTTTCATTTAGTAGTGGTAAAAATTGTTTAGGCATTGCTTGGCGAGAAAGCGGCCACAGCCGAGAGCCTATGCCACCAGCTAAAATTACAGGAGTGATTAAAGTGTTCATAATGTATATTAGCCGCCAACAAAAATATCAGCGACTATTTTAACACTTTATTGGCTCTGCGCTAAATTAACGTGTCTATACTAATGTAAAAGGGTCTGCGTCTAAATAGGCAGGAAACGCCGCTTTAAATTCATCCAATGGTGCTTTTTCAAGTGTTATTGTAACTAGCTGCTCGGTGTTATCTTGTGCTTTAGTTAATGCATCGCCTTTAAAGTCGTATACCGCTGTACCGCCATTGTGCGAGGCACCATTACCGTCTTCCCCCACGCGATTAACGCCTACTACGTAGCATAGGTTTTCCATTGCACGCGCCATAAGTAACGTATCCCAAATATGGCGGCGCACAGCAGGCCAGTTTGCTACGTTTATCATTACATCGTAGTCGTTATTATTACGTTGAAATACCGGAAAGCGCAGGTCATAACATACTTGCGGTAATAGTTTAAAACCATTGATTTCAAAAACTTTGCGTGCTTGCCCTGCTACAACGTAATCGCCCTCGCTGCCTAAGCGAAATAAATGGCGTTTATCGTAATAACTCACCTCTCCATCGGGTTTTACCCAATAAAACCGATTCGCTTTTTTATCGCCTTGTGCAACAAGTACCGAACCCGCAATAACCGCATTATGTTTATGAGCCTGCGCCTTTAACCACGTCAGTACTTTACCATTTTCGGGCTCTGCACAATCTAAATTGATAGCAAAGCCAGTCGAGAATGTTTCGGGCAATAAAATAAGATCGGGCTGATGCGTAATTGCTTCAAGTTGCTTATTGAACATGGCTAAATTAGCGTCTTTATCAAGCCAATAAAGCGAGCTTTGCAATGCTGTAATGGTTAAAGTTGACATAATATTTGCGCAGCCTCTATGAGAGTGTTGTCGTTTTTAGCAAAGCATAAACGAATAACTTTATCGGTTGGTGGATTTTGATAAAAAACACTTAACGGAATAGCCGCAACACCTGCTTGCTCAACTAACCAGTGGCAAAAATCAACATCGTTTAAATCCGATACATCGCTGTAATCTAACAATAAAAAGTAAGTGCCCTGGCTAGGTAAAATTTTAAAACGACTATTACTTAAATGACTCGCTAATAAGTCGCGTTTTTGCTGATAAAACCCACTTAGCTCATCTATATGCTCGCCTTGCTGCTCGAGCATATCGGCAAGCGCATGCTGTGCGGGGGTAAAACTTGAAAACGTAACGTATTGATGAATTTTTCTAAATTCGACAGCTAAATCTGCAGGTGCAATACAGTAACCCATTTTCCAGCCCGTGCTGTGAAACGTTTTACCAAAACTCGATACAACAAAGCTTTTGGCAAATAATTCATCATCGCGTAATACGCTTAAATGCGGTTGCTGATCAAACGTAATGTGCTCATATACCTCATCGCTTATTACATAAAAATTGTGAGTACCAACTAACTTTTTAAGCGCTTTTATATCTTGTGGCTGTAATATTTTACCGCTTGGGTTGTGAGGCGTATTAATAATAATTGCACGGGTATTTTTAGTAATTGCTTGGCTTACTACTTGCCAATCAATAGTGTAATTTGGCGCACTTAAAGCAATGTGTACCGACTTTCCACCAGCGAGTTCAATTGCGGGTTGGTAGGAGTCATATGCAGGGTCAAATACAATCACTTCATCACTGGGGCGCACGATTGTTTGAATAGCCACAAACAATGCCTCTGTTGCACCTGAGGTAACAGTCACTTGATCAGCCGCGTTCATATCAGCTGCATATTTGCGCTTTGCTAAATCAACAATTTGTTGCTGTAATCGTGGTACACCACTTGAAGGTGAATATTGATTAACGCCCTGCTGCACATAATAATTTAACTGCGTTTTTAAAAGTTCAGGAGCATCAAACTCAGGAAAGCCTTGAGAGAGATTAATTGCCGAAAACTCATTAGCCAACCCGCTCATTTGGCTAAATATACTAACGCCTAAATTTGGTAATTTACTTTCAAACACGTGATGCCCTTAATGATGGTTTTGCGCTTAAAGCGATGCTATCATTGCTTAAAACAGAAGTATAGCCGTCTAAAAACAATTAACTTTACGCTCATTAGTGAGGAATGTATGCAAAACAATACCGCTATTTCACAACTTATTGAAGCCGGAAAATGGGTTAGCCAAAAAGGCTGGGTGCCCGCTACAGGTGGAAACTTTTCAGCTCGTACTAGCACTGGCTTTGTTGTTACAGCAAGTGGGCACGATAAAGGCTCACTGACGCAAGAGCATTTTTTGCAATTAGATCACCAAGGCGAGCGCCTAGCAGGAGCTGTAAAGCCATCGGCAGAAACACAATTACACCTAAGTTTGTATCAGCTTATACCTGATGCACAGTGTGTTTTGCATACTCACTCTGTAGCCGCCACCGTACTGTCGCAAATTACCCAAAGGCATCAGCTTGATTTAACAGGCTATGAAATGCAAAAAGCACTGAGCGGCTTTACTTCGCATTTAGAAACGCTGAGCATTCCTATTTTCGATAACGATCAAGATATTGACCGATTAAGCCTGCTGGTCAGTGACCATCACTTACATACGCCGATAGAGCACGGCGTACTGATACGTGGTCATGGCTTATATGCAGTAGGGCGCAATATTGATGAAGTTCGCCGCCACCTAGAAGCCTTAGAATTTTTATTTAGCTGCGAACTAGAGCGCCTAAAAATAATAGGTATTCAAGCGGGAGTAACTAAATGATTAAAGCTATTTTAACCGACATCGAAGGCACAATAACCCGCATCTCGTTTGTTAAAGAGGTGTTGTTTCCTTACGCGGCAAAACAGTTACCTACCTTTGTACGTGCCAATGCTAATAAGCCAGATGTAGCCGAGCAAATTAGTGCCGTAAAAGCCTTTATCGAAAAGCCAAACGCCGATATAGAAGAAGTCATTAGCACTTTACTTACCTGGATTGATGAAGATAAAAAAATCACTCCACTTAAGCAGTTACAAGGCTTAATTTGGCAAACAGGGTATGAACACGGCGATTTTAAAGGTCATTTATACCCAGATGCATTTGATTTTTTACAAGCTCAACACAACAACGATATTACTTTATATGTGTACTCATCAGGGTCGGTAAAAGCGCAGCAGCTACTTTTTAAATACAGTGATTATGGCGACATTCGCAGCTTGTTTACTGATTTTTTTGACACCAAAGTTGGCGCAAAACAAGAGCAAATAGCCTATAACACTATTGTTGATCTGTTACCGTTTAAAGCAGCAGAAATACTCTTTTTAAGTGATGTAGCCGGCGAGCTTGATGCCGCGCAGGCTGCGGGCTTAAAAACACTACATTTAATTCGTGATGGGCAAGCAAGCACTAAAGCACACCCTTATATTAATGACTTTAGCCAATTTAAATTGGAGCAATTAGTATGAGCCAATTAACAATATATGCCGACGACAATGCAAACAAAGCACTTGTAAGCACATCAAATGCTGATGATATTGCACAGCAACTAGCTAAAGTAAACGTACGTTTTGAACAGTGGCAAGCAAATGCAGATATTAATGAGCACACCACCCATGAGCAAATTATTAGTGCGTACAAAAGCGATATAGATCGGTTAAAAATCGAAAATGGCTATCAAACAGTAGACGTTATATCTCTAGCTAAAGGCAATCTTGGCATATCAGAGCTGCGCAAAAAGTTTTTATTTGAACATACTCATAGTGAAGACGAAGTGCGTTTTTTTGTAAAAGGCCAAGGGCTATTTTGCCTACATTTAGCCAATAAGGTTTATCAGGTACTTTGCCAACAAGGCGATTTAATTTCAGTGCCTGAACTTACCCCGCATTGGTTTGATATGGGAAGCGACCCTGAATTTACTGCCATTCGCTTATTTAACAATACAGAGGGCTGGGTAGCAAAAAGTACTGACTCGTCTATTGCAGAGCAATTTCCCTTGCTCGATTAATAAAGCTCAGTGCACGCATGCCTAAACTATATTTTCTATAAGCGTATTTATGCTATTTGCAGGATGACTTCAATCACTTAACTCTGTAATATTATTTTAGCAATGCAGCTGATTAAGAGTAACTTTCTAATGGTGAACGAACAATATCAAAAGTCTAAACAACAACTAGCCTACTCACGTAAGCAAGTTGAAAAGGCTGGTCGTATTTTTCGTAAAAATGAAGGTGATTTTGACTTTGCAATAGAGGTTGTACAAAACTATCGTGCAGCACATTTATATCCGCTGACTATTATTAAAAACCTCGTATGGAAACATGTAAAAAAGCTTCATTTGCTAGAGTCGGCGACTATAGTTAGACGCTTAAAGCGCTTGCCAACTATTATAGATAAGTTACAAAGAGCCTCGTTGGATGGTAAAAGTGAAAACGCAATAAATCTGAAGCGAATGCACGATATAGGTGGCTGCCGAGTAATCTTAGATAATCTAGAGCATCTATATCAACTCAACGCCAGTTTAGATTCGAGTAGAGCAGTTCATAGCGTTAAATCATATGATTATATTGAAAACCCAAAAGCGACAGGCTATAGAGGTATTCATCGTGTTTATAAAAGTTATAACAATTTAAAATCTCACGATTATAAAGGCTTTCAAATTGAAGTTCAGTTACGCACTAGGCTTCAGCACCTTTGGGCTACTACTGTTGAAATTGTAGATATTATTGAAAAAGAAACACTAAAAACCAATCCCCAAGCAGCCGACACAGATTGGAAGCGATTATTTTTTATCATGGGTGAGTTTCTTGCAGTCAAAGATGGTTCAAATCAATTAAGTTCACAACAATCGCAGACCTTTGTTGATGAGCTTTCGGCACTAAATAAAAAGCTAGCCGCATTTCATAAGCTTGATGCATTTAATCGCGCATTCCAAGTTGACGAAATTAAAAATAAATCGAAAGATACAGGCTTTGCTTTACTCGTTCACAACACAGAAACACAAATGGGTCGAGTCTTTTTATATGCAGAAAATAAAAAGCAAGAAGCTCTAACGCATTACGCCGAACAAGAAAAACAAACTCACAATAACGTGCTTCTAGTTGCAGGGAGCGACTTGAAATCAATAGAAAAAGCCTACCCCAACTACCTAAATAGTACCTCTGAGTTTCTTTCAGAATTCAGTCGCATATTATTGAGTTAGCTCTTTAAGTTTACCCATTAATACTTGTCGCTGGTCATACACACCCGTGTCTAACACCCACCCTGTGACCAGTTTTGCCGGCGTTATATCAAATGCAGGGTTATACACATTAGCATTAGTGGGCGCCCATAAAGCCTCACCAAAGCTACCGCTAACTCCGCGCACTTCTTGAGGATTACGTTGCTCTATTTCTATATCATTACCACACGCGGTGTTGGTATCAAGCGTGGTAATAGGCGCAACTACATAAAATGGAATGTTATGGAAATACGCAAGTACGGCTAAATTATAGGTGCCCACTTTATTGGCAAAATCACCATTGGCAGCAATACGATCAGCCCCTACCACTATTTTATCCACCTTACCTGCAGCCATTAAACTCGCCGCCATATTATCGCAAATTAGAGTGTAAGGTATTTTCCAGCGCTCAAGCTCAAAGGCAGTTAAGCGACCGCCTTGTAATAATGGTCGTGTTTCATCAACCCACACATGTACGTTGCCATATTTTTGCTGCGCTTTGTAAATAACACCTAGTGCAGTACCAATACCAGCGGTTGCAAGCGCCCCTGTATTACAATGGGTTAATATGTTGTCGCCACTATTTATAAGTTCGGCGCCACGGCTTGCCATTCGCTCACACAGCTCAATATCTTCAATAAACAACCGCTCGGCTGTGGTAACAATACCGGCAACATAATCGCTTTGCGTTAAAGCTTTACGCAATGCAGCCATACAATGCATTAAATTAACCGCCGTTGGGCGAGTGGCTTCTAGCTCATTGATTGCTTTTTCAAGCTCACCTTTAACTACCCCTTGCTCAGCTAAATACGCCACTAACAAGCTCGCGCTTAAACCAATAAGTGGAGCTCCACGTACTTTTAAACTAATGATCAGCTCTTTCATGGTTTCTACATCATGGCATTGATGCCATACCTGCTGGTGAGGTAGTAAATATTGGTCGAGCACACTAAGCGACCCGTTTTCATATTTTAAACTGCTTGCGATTAAATTTTGCATAATGCTCAAGGTATTAAAAATGCGTAACGTTATTTTACACCACTTTGAATAACTCTCAAGTTAGACTTGTAGACATCTAAACATTTAAAGGTATAGAATGCTTAAAAGCTGATTTTTGAGATTTAAACCATGACTAACTATGTTGCTTTTAATGCACAGCGCGCTATCGATTATGTATCGACATTAATTGAATCTAAACAATGTAATTTTTTTGCTCCCGGACAAGCCTTATCGGCATATGAGTTTGGTGATGGCAATCTTAATTTAGTATTTAGAATTACTGATGAGCAAAAAAATAGTGTTATTTTAAAGCAAGCTCTGCCTTATGCGCGTTGCGTGGGTGAGTCGTGGCCATTAACGCTTGATAGAGCTCGTATAGAAGCACAAGTTTTGCTTAATCATGGCGCTATTTGCCCAACTTATACTGCTAGGGTTTTACATTATAGTGAAATGCAAGCACTGACTATTTTAGAAGATTTAGGTAATTTACAAATACTGCGAACTGCACAAAATAATGCTGAGCAATTTCCTAAATTAGCGCAGCACGTAGCGACCTACTTAAGCCATACTGGTTTTTATAATTCAGATTTTTATTTAACCGCACAAACTAAAAAAGCGCTCGTTAGCCAATTTACTAACCCTGAGCTTTGCCAAATCACTGAAGACTTATTTTTTAGCGATCCGTACATTGAGCACGAACGCAATAACTACCCAAAGCAACTACAAAGCGAAGTTGATGCAATACAAAAAAACAGCGCATTAAAGTTAGAAATAGCAAAATTAAAAGCTAATTTTTTATCTAACCCGCAAACATTACTCCATGGTGATATGCATAGCGGCAGTATTTTTGTTGATTGTAATAATACAAAGATGATCGATCCTGAGTTTGGTTTTTTTGGTCCTGCTGGGTTCGATATTGGCTCTTTTATTGGTAATTTACTTTTAAATTACTGCGCACAATACGGGCATATTGAAGATTTTTTGACTCGTCGTAATTATCAAACCCACTTATTAAGCACCCTTGTTGAATGCTATACCTTATTTGAACAACATTGGCTTACGCTTATAAATGAGCACACTACTGAAGTTGCGCTAAAGGTTACAGGCTACAGTGAATACTTTATAAAAGGGGTATTACAAGACGCCATTGGTTACTGTGGTGCTGAGTTAATTAGGCGCACCATAGGGCTTGCACATGTAACCGATATAGATAGTATTGGTGATGATAAGGCGCGTCTTATAGTGCAAAAACAAACATTAGCACTAGGCGAGCAACTTATTTTGAATGCCCAAACATGCAACAACAAAGAAGCATTTTTTAGTTTATTAATAAGCCAATTAAATTAAAAAACATTAAAAAAGGCGCTATTA
>NZ_PJBK01000090.1:0-160379 GCF_002836155.1 Pseudoalteromonas sp. GutCa3
AACTTGTGATCAAGAGACAGCTATGTAGAGGGTTTCAAGATTAAATTAGAAGGTCTTGAACCTAAGTTTGAAAAATTTGATATTAACTTTTCAAATGAAAATGTAAAAACTTCTTCACTTTCTCCAATGCCTGCACCTGATTTTATGGCGTTAGGTCTTGAATCAGAAGTAGGAAAGATACTTGTAGATCGTTGGGAAGAAGCCCAGCGTTGCGTCGATTCTAAAGCCCACCTTTCAGCAATCATAATCATGGGTAGTATGCTTGAAGGATTATTATTAGGAGTTCTTCAAAGAAACCCTGGTAAAGCAAATCTTTGCAGTACTGCGCCTAAAGATTCAAAGTCAGGAAAAGTAAAAAGTTTCGCACATTGGAAGCTAGCTGAAATGATTGATGTGGCACATAACGTAGGTTGGTTAGGTATGGATGTTAGGGAGTTCTCTCATGCACTTAGAGGTTTTCGTAATCTAATACATCCTTATGAGCAAATGGCTAGTAAAATGTACCCTGATGCCGATACATGTGATATTTCTTGGTTAGTTGTTCAGGCCGCAGTAAATGATTTAGCTAGAGCATTGAAAAACGACTAAACACTTAGGTGATATAAGTGTCTACGATTAAACATAAAATTAGACCACGATATTTGTTCAACATTAAAGGCTACTTTTTAGCTTTTAGCTCCTCATATTCACATTAAAAGCGCGATGTAAAATCGCACCTACGAATATATCCAAAATTCGGTACTATCTCTTACTAAAAACTAAGTACTGCCTCCTGAAAATTACTTTTTAAAAGTAATAAAAAAGCCTAAAAGTGGTTACCCACTTTTAGGCTTAGTAATTTTATATTTTAAACACGTATTAAAAACATCTATTTAAAACACTTATTTCATTTATGCAGCTAAATTAGCTAGCAATCATAATGCTTTTAACATTAACAAATTCGCGCATACCAAAACCGCCGTGTTCTCGGCCGTAGCCGCTGCCTTTAACACCACCAAACGGTAGGTTAGGTTGTGCTAAACCGTAGCCGTTAATGTTGATCATGCCGGTGTCGAAGTACTTTTTAGCAAGCTCAATGGCTTTTTTCTCGTCTTTTGAGAAAATACCGCCGCCCAAACCGTAGCGAGAGTCGTTGGCGATACGCATTGCATCATCGTTGTCTTTCGCTTTAATAAGCGAAGCGACAGGGCCAAATAATTCGTCATCGTAGGCCGGCATGCCAGGTGATAGGTTATCTAGTAGAGTAGGTGGGTAGTAATAGCCCGTTTGCGATGGTATTTCGCCACCCGTTACTATGTTTGCACCTGCTTTAACCGATTCCATAACTTGGTCGTGAATGCCGTCGCGTAAATCTTCACGAGCCATTGGGCCTAAATCTGTGCCATCTGCCATTGGGTCGCCCATTTTCATGGCTTCAAACTGCTCTTTAATTTGTGCTTTAAAGTCATCGTAAAGTGACTCAACAACAACATAACGTTTAGCTGAAACACACGTTTCGCCGTTATTGATCATGCGGCCTGTTACACAGGTTTTAACTGCAAGCTCTAAATCTGCGTCATCGAGTACTAAGTAAGCGTCATTACTACCAAGCTCTAACACTGTCTTTTTAGCGTGTTTACCCGCTTCTTCAGCTACTTTTTTACCTGTGGCATCGCTACCCGTAAAGGTTACGCCGCTAATTGCTTTGTGCGCAATGAGTGAGCTGGCAGTTTTACCGTCGATGAGTAAGTTGCTGAAACAGTACTCTGGGAAACCAGCTTGTTTAAATAGCTCTTCAATTTTTACAGCCATGCCAAATACGTTACCAGCATGCTTTAATACGGTTGTGTTACCTGCCATGATGTTGGCAGCACTGTAGCGAATTACCTGATAAAGCGGGAAGTTCCACGGTTGAATACCTAACAGTACACCTGTTGGTTGGTAGCTGATAATTGCGCGGCCGCCGTCCATATCACGTTCTTCGTCAGCAAGTACTTGTGGGCCTTGTTCGGCTGTGTAACGACAAATTCCTGCACATAGTTCAACTTCTTGAAAGCCTTGCTCGTATACTTTACCCATTTCTTCTGTCATGAGTTTTGCGATAGATTCTTTTTGCTCTTCGAAAAGTGAGGCTAACTTATTAAGATATCTCGCACGTTCAGTGAACGACGTTAAGCGCCATTTTAAATATGTTTCGTGAGATTTTTCGATTACCTGTTCTGCTTCTTTTTGAGAAAGTAGCGTGTAGGTTTCAATGGTTTGCTCAGTTGCCGGATTAATCGTTTTAACTGTGTTACTCATTTCTATCTCCTTACAAATTAATTATCTATAAGGGTGCAAAACGAAAGCCAATATCAAAAAAACAGTATTAATTAATCTCAAGCTATTGAAATGTAGTATCTATTTTTGGTTTTTTATTCTGCTAATAACTTTTTACTACTATGAATATATTATCCAAAGCAGTAAAAAGTTCTGATTGATGCAAAATTTACAAGGTTGACTGCTCATGCTTATTCAACTTATAGAAGTTCTTTAGCAATGCGCTTTAGTAGGTAGGTTTCTCGTAAAATGGAGAGTCCTTGTTTTTCACTGTTAGCAAGTGTGCGCTCGTTATGAGCAATTGCATTGTTAATATCAACCCATTTAGCAGTCATGCCATTTTGCTGCTCATAATGCTCTAACTGTGCTTTGCCAAACTCGTCGGCAATATTACATACAAAGCAATACGATTTGATATGAATAATATCAAAGTCTTCTTTATACCAAGGGCGATACTCTTCATAGAGTCCAAAGGCTTTAATTACACTTATTTGTTGTGCACCGGTTTCTTCGCTTAGTTCGCGAATTAAGCCTTGTTCAATACTTTCGCCTTCATCTACTCCACCACCAGGTAAACTGTAATCTTCATAGCGGCTTGTATACATTAAAAGTATTTTATTATTTTTAATAACAATGGCGCGAGCTGTTAAACGCGTAAACTGACTACCGTGGTCAATATTAATACCTGAATGAATTAAGGTTTTTAATTGCTGCATTTCGTCTCCTTTTTTAAGCTTTTAATGATAACAGTTGCTACCATTCTATAAATAGAAACGATTTTAATTATTTTTCGTAATTTGTGATCGTTTTTTTAAGCATACGTAAATATTAGGTTGGTAAAATAAATAGCATTGGATTAATTAGCTATTTAAGTAATTAGATTCTAGGCGTGCCTTTAAATTAATATTTAGGATGCGTAGAATAAGAAAAAAAGCATAGGGATTTATCATGTTAGACATACTTTTAGTAGACGATGACGTTGAATTTAGTGACGTTGTTTGCCACATAGTCGAATTCCTCGGCCACAATATAAGCACCGCCACCAGTTTAAAAGAAGCACATCAATGGTTTGAAAATAATACCTTTGACCATGTGCTACTTGATTTTATGTTACCTGATGGTAGCGGTTTGCATTTACTTGATCATTTAAAAACGATTGGGCAATCTCCAAAAATTACACTTATATCGGGTCATCCTTCAGTTAAAGGCATTTTAGCTGAAATGTGTGAGCCAAATGTAGGGCATTTATTAAAGCCATTACAGCGTGAAGATTTAGAACTCGTTTTGAATGGCCCTAAAAAAGCAGTTAAAAAAGCAAAATCGAGCGGTATTGTACGCCACTTTGGTGGGTTAATTGGTGAATCTGAGCCAATGCAAAAGCTTTACAACATGATTGAACGCGTTGCTAAAACAAATGCTAACGTGATGCTTATGGGGGAAAGTGGTGCAGGTAAAGAAGTAGTGGCTCAAGCTATTCATAACGCAAGCCAATGCGAAGGCCCATTAGTTGCGAGCAACTGTGGTGGGCTTTCAAAAGAGTTAATTGGCAGTGAATTATTTGGCCACGAAAAAGGCGCATTTACAGGCGCAATTGCACGCAAAGAAGGTGTGTTTGAGCAATCTAATAACGGTACTTTATTTTTAGATGAAGTAACCGAGATGCCAATTGATATGCAGCCAAATTTACTGCGAGTGCTTGAAACTAAAAAGGTAACACGCGTAGGTGGTAACAGAGAAATACCAACCAATTGTCGTGTTATTTCAGCTACGAACCGTTCGCTTACTGATTTAGCACAAAATAATATTATTCGTGAAGATATTTACTTTAGGTTGGCTGTTTTTCCTATTGATATACCGCCACTTCGCGATAGAAAAGAAGATATTCCTTTATTAGCTAAAGCATTTTTAGATCAGCTTAATGATGAAAACGGTACCGCATTTAGTTGGACACCCGCGCAGCTTAAAGAGCTACAAAGTTATGAGTGGCCGGGTAATGTGCGCGAAATTCGCCACGCTATACACCGTGCATTTATTATGAGCGATCCGCAAACTAGCGATATTATTCTACCAGATAACTTAGAGTCGCCTTTTTCGCGCGTTAATAATCAAACTGCCGAAAAGCCAGTATCAGCAGGACAAACCATTGAAGAAGTCGAAAAAGAACTTATTCATGCAACGCTTGACAAGGTGCAAGGTAATAAAACGCTTGCTGCACAAATGCTAGGTATTAGTACTAAAACACTTTATAACCGCCTTAATGCATATGGCGGTATTGGCGAATATAAATAGATTTGAGGAAGGGCATGACATCCGATAACCAAACAGAGCAACTAAATAAATTAGTACACGATGCAAGAGCGCCGCTTAATCGTATATCGATGAATGCAGAGCTTATTAAGTTGGTACTTGAAAACGATATGCCAAAAGAAAAAGCGCTAGATGCACTTGATAAAATTATTAACAATTGCCAACAGTGTAGTGAAAGTTTACAAAAAATAACTGACTCTCAATAAATAGTAAGTGTTGTACAAACTCTAATTCGGGAAGCTAAATGAGCAAGCAAAAACAGCAAGGTAAAGCGAATGTTACTTGGGCAGCTTTTATAGTTGTTGTGTTAAGTATTATTGTAGGTAACGCAGTTTTAGCATTGAATACGATTCAAGGTATAACGCAAACCCAAAAGAGTTTAGACAACACTAATATGCTGACAACGGCAATTGAGCAACTGCATTTATCAATAGTGCAGGCTGAGTCGGGTCAGCGCGGTTATTTATTAACAGAAGAGACTGACTATTTAACGCCTTATTATGATGCTATTGGACAAATTGAAGCTCAAACAGATCATGTTAAGTCACTACACTCTGAGATTGACGGCCAAGCTGAGCGTATTGCTCAGTTGTTAGTACTAGTTGATAGCAAAATTAAAGAGCTGAAGCAAACTGTAAACCTAGCATTGGATGACAAAGAGCGACGTGCAATCTATGTGTTAAATACACATAAAGGTCGGGAGCTTTATAAGCAAATTAGAGAGTATGTTAATGAAATTCAAGACCGCGAATTACTCTTTAAAGTGAGCCATTTTTCAAAGTTAGCGCAAATTAAAAATGAAGCTAAAATCACGTTTGCTATTACAGCAATCACAAGCTTATTACTTATTATTGGTATGTTTGTAATGACACGTCTTAATTTAAGAAATGCAGCTAAGTATCGTTTTGAGCTTGAAAAACAAAACGAGACTTTAGCAACTAAAGTGTCTGAGCGTACGCAAGAATTAACATTGTATTCTGACGAACTGAGCCGAAGTAACCGAGAGCTTGAAGAATTTGCTTTTGTAGCGAGCCATGATTTACAAGAACCGCTTAGAAAAATTCAAGCCTTTAGTGACCGCCTCGAAACCATGTTTAAAGATGAGCTGGGTGAAAAAGGGATTGATTACATTGGCCGCATGAAAAATGCAGCGCAACGCATGTCTAACTTAATTAATGACCTATTAGAGTTCTCGCGTATTACAACACGCGGCAAAGACTTTGATGATACAAATTTAAACGAAGTAGTAACCGATATATTAAGTGATTTAGAAATTGCGATAGGTGAGTCTAATACACAAGTTGATGTAGAAGACTTACCGGTTATTCAGGCTGATAAAAGCCAAATGCAGCAGCTGTTTTTAAACTTGTTGTCGAATGCAGTTAAATTTAGACGCCCAGATGTAAGTCCACATATAAAAATTAGTTATCAAGATGAAGATATTTTTAGTGAGGATCATAATACCAATTTGAGCTTTCAAGTTATTACCATAGAAGATAACGGTATTGGTTTTTCACAAGACTATGCCGATAAAATATTTGTACCGTTTCAGCGCTTACATGGTCGCTCACAATATAAAGGCACGGGTATTGGCCTTTCTGTATGTAGGCGTATTGTGGAGCGCCACGGTGGTACAATTACAGCCCAAAGTAAAGACGGTGAAGGTGCAACCTTCATTATAAAACTACCTGTGGAAGCTGCGCTTTTCACATTGCAAGGAGAGGCTTAAATGCCCTATTCAAAAGTAAAACCTATTACTATTTTAATGGCAGATGATGATGAAGATGATCGTTTGTTAACACAAGATGCCCTTGCCGAAAGCCGTGTACTTAACGAGCTTCATTTTGTTGAAGACGGCGTTGAGTTACTTGAATATTTAGAACGTAAAGGTAAGTTTGAAGACAAAACAGTGTCGCCACGACCAGGATTAATATTACTTGATTTAAACATGCCAAGAATGGATGGCCGTGAAGCGCTTGAAGCTATAAAAGGGAACCTTAATTTAAAGGGAATCCCGGTTGTTATATTAACTACGTCTAAGCAAGAAGAAGACATGGTTAAAGGCTATAACTTAGGTGCTGCATCTTATATTACAAAACCAGTAACGTTTGATGGTTTAGTTGATTTGATGAAAACGCTAGGAAAATACTGGGTAGAGTTTGTAGAGCTACCGACAACATTTAACGATTAATGGAGATTGTATGTTAGATAAAGTGACTCAGTTGCTGCTTGTAGAAGATGATGAAGATGATTACATACTCACCTGCGACTATCTGGACCAATTGGATTCACACACGTTTAACATTCAATGGATAAGTTCCCCAGAGCAGGCAGTTGCAACGCTTAGCAAAAATGAGCACGACATTTGCCTGCTTGATTACCGCTTGGGTGCATCTAATGGTTTAGATGTATTAAAAGAAGCCATTGCTAATGGCTTTAGCGGCCCAATTATTATGCTTACCGGGCAGTCAAACGACGAGTTAGACTCGGCGGCGCTTGATGCCGGTGCAGTAGATTATTTAATAAAAACAGAAATGAGTTCGAGCCGCTTTGCGCGCGCTATTCGCTATGCACTTGCTCGTAAAGATGTTGAAGGTGAGAGAGTAGAGCGTTTAAAGGCCGAAGCTGAAAATCGCTCAAAAGACCGCTTTTTAGCTCATTTAAGCCACGAATTACGTACTCCTCTATCGTCTATTTTAGGTTACACCGAACTATTAATGCAGAGCGACTTTAGTCAGCAAGCAGAAAATGAATTGGGTGTTATTTATCGAAACGGTAAACATTTATTGAGCCTGTTAAACGATGTGCTCGACTTATCTAAAATAGCAGCCGATAAACTGGAACTTACCCTAAGCGAAGTTAACCTTGATAGCATGCTTGCCGATGTATACACGCTAATGCGCGTATCGGTGCTAGATAAGGGCCTTACGCTGCGCTTTGAATCTCATCAGCCATTACCTTTGGTTGCACGACTTGATGCAACAAGAGTTCGCCAAATTTTAATAAATCTAATAAACAATGCGGTTAAATTTACCGATAAAGGCGAAATTGTTGTTAATGCGTGGACGCAGTGGGTTGATGATCGTGAAATGCTATTTTTTAGCATTAAAGACTCAGGCATGGGCATTGCCCCTGAAAAACAAGAACTAATATTCAAGCCATTTGAACAAATAGCCGATGTAGAATCACGCTCTGTAGGTGGCGCAGGCTTAGGCTTGGCAATATGTGCTGAATTGTTAGCACGTATGCACGGTGATATTAGTTTGCACTCTGAAATTGGTAAAGGCTCTACGTTTACTATTTCGGTTTACCCAGGTGATATTAGCGAAGTAGAACGACAGGTACTTAATTTTAGCAGTGCGCCGCAACTACAAAGTAAATCGGCTCCATGTAAAGTGCATGGGCGAGTATTAGTAGTTGATGATTTACGTGATTTACGCATGCTAGTCGGTCATATGATCAGTACCTGTGGTGCGCGCGTCGATTATGCCGAACATGGCCAACAAGCGCTTGAAAAAGTGCGTATTGCAGATGCGTATAAAGCGCCTTACGACATTATTTTTATTGATATTCATATGCCTGTAATGGGCGGCAAGGAAGCTACCATAGAGCTTAGAAAAATGGGTTACAAAGGCCCAATAATCGCGCTCACTGCCGCTACTATGAAAGGCATACATGAGGAGCTTGCTGCACTTGGCTTTAACGATGTAATACCAAAACCTGTTGATAGCGCGGCTTTATATCAATGTTTGCAAGATTATTTGGTAGCGCCAGAGCATGCACCGCAAGCTAAAGATATAAATTGTAGTAAGGGCTTAACCGAGAAAAAGCAGCGCTTTTTACTTGTTGAAGACGATCACGATGCAGCGCAAATTACGCAGCTACTTTTAGAAAGTCTAGGCGTTGAAACCGTCATTGCGTCTAGCTGCGCACAATGTTTGCAAATACTTAATCACGACCAGCAATTTAATAAGGTATTGCTAGATATGCATTTACCCGATGGGCGTGGCATTGATTTAGGCCAGCAAATTAATGAGCGATATCCAGAGCTACGCTTGGTGATTGTAAGTGGCGCAGAGCCAGATCCAAGAGAAATAAAAGATTTAAATATTGACCGAGTTTTACTTAAACCTATTAATTTGAGCTTACTTGAAACGCTTATTAGCTAGGGCCAGTTTATCTTTCGAGGTTAAATTTGCAGCAGTATGTTTGGTATTTAGGCAAGGCAGAGCCTGTGTAGTGTGGTTATTCCCCATAAATAGGCGATAACGTAGCACAAATGCCAAACATGCGCTGCCCGAAGGGTTCTGCCCAGGGGCTATTTACTCTTTGTTGCTCGGTTTTTACTTAGCCCACTAGGTTACAAATCTCGCGCCGCGATTAAATAGCCCCTAGATTGAACGAATTTTAATCCTGAAAGGTCAACAGGTCCAATAACTGAGACATTATTTATATGCATTCAATAAAGTTAGTATCTGAAGAATTAACACCATCAAAAGTAGTCTGTGTTGGTCGAAACTATACCGCACATATTGCAGAGCTAAACAACGAAACACCAGATCAAATGGTTTTATTTAATAAGCCAAATAGCGCAATTACTAATACGTTATTTGCGGCTCATAACGGCGATACGCTGCATTATGAAACCGAGTTATGTTTTGTAGTTAAAAATAAAAAATTTGTAGGGGTTGGACTCGGCCTTGATTTAACTAAACGCACAGTACAAAGTAAATTAAAAAATAAAGGGCTTCCATGGGAGCGCGCTAAGGCGTTCGACGGCTCTGTAATTTTAACTGATTTTGTAGCGCTAACTGATGCAATGAAGCACTTTACCTTTGAACTTAAAATTAATAATAAAGTAGTTCAGCAAGGCGATACTCATTTTATGCTGCATAATCCGGACTCAATTTTACAAGAAATTAGTGAATTTATGAGCTTAGAAGATGGTGATGTAGTAATGACAGGCACACCGTCGGGCGTAGGCGAGGTAACACCTAAAAGTATTTTTTCTGTGGCACTGTATGCTAATGATCAGTGCTTGCTTGAGCATCAGTGGCAAGTAAGTAAAAATTAATAACTTGCTGTTGGTAGTGTTGATCAAAGTCGGCAAAGGTAGTTTTAAGCCAATTATGCTGACTTTGTTGATACTCAGGCGATTGTAGTACATTGTTTTTTAGCGCGCGGTTAATTTTTTTAAGCGCTTGCTGTGCAAAATTATTAGGTGCGTTAGCCGCACAACCTATTGCTCCTCGTATAAATTGAACATCATTTTCTTCTATTGGTACACTTTCTATATTCGTATACTCCCCTTGTTTATTAAAGTAATCGGCCATAAACGGGTAATCAATTGAGTAGTCTAAAAAGCCATGACTCAAGCGTGCTATAACAGCCTGACTTTCATTTTCGCTACTCCAACTTAACGATGACTCTTTATCTCGTTTTGTATTTTCAATAATTGTATTAATTTTAGTTGTAAATTTACGTGCAGCAGCTTGCCCGTATACGTATTGCGGGTCGGTTAATAAATTAATAAGGTGAATGGGCGAGCCGTGCTTTTCTTCTAATTTGGGCTTTAGCTCTTTAGTCGTGATAATTGAAAATGGGGGATATACCGTTGTTGGATTTGAGTAGTTAAGTAGTTGGTTATTATGTTTTTTATAAATAACACACGGGAAGCATACGTTTTTTCCTTCATTTAAATATTTATTTATACGCTGCTGAGGGACAATTAAGCGGGTATGTTTTACATCTGTTATTGTTCTAATGAGTTGCTCGGTTAGGTTGTCGCAAATACCGCCTTGTGGTGCACTTTCGCTTTTAGCTATATGAAAAGGGGGCGTGTAACTTTGCAGCCAAACAATTTCTTCTAGAGGCTGTACTTTTTTCTCAACGGCATGCGCGTTAAATACAATTAATAGGCAAAATGCATAGTATCCGTTTCTCAGCATTGATAAGTGTTCGTTGAATTAAGAAAACTTAATTAAAGTATAGTGTTGGTTGTAGTAGGGTCAAATATTTTAGTTAAAAGCAGCCTTGTTCAAGGCTGCTTTTAACTGGTACATGCTTAATAAGGCATAGGATAGTTTTTAAATATAGTGTTAATCTCACTAAGAATTTCGTCGCTTAACGTGATGTTAAATGCATCAATATCTTCTTTCAATTGGGCTATGCTTGTTGCACCAATAATTGAAGAGGTTACGCCATCTACTTGGTTACACCATGCGAGTGCTAGTTGTGCTGGAGTAATATTGTTTGCATGAGCCAGCTCAACATACTGCTTAGTGGCTTGCTCTGCATTGGGTGTATCTCTAAAAATACCGTTGCGCTGCATGAAGGTCCAACGAGAGCCTTCTGGGCGAGCACCATTTAGGTATTTACCCGTTAATAAACCGGCCGCTAAAGGCGACCACGGTAAGTAGGCAATATCTTCGTGTACACATTGTTCTATTAAATACGGCCAGTCTTTAGCATGCGCTAAGCTAAACTCGTTTTGAATAGATACCATGCGCGGTAAGTTATGCTCTTTGGCCAAACTTAAAAACTGGCTTATACCCCATGGCGTATCGTCAGATAAACCGCAGTGTTTAATTTTACCTCCTTTAACACATTCATTAAGGCCTTCTAGAATATCAAGCATACTAGCTTGCTGCTCTTGTGTATTTACGTCGGTAAATTTAAGAGTGCCGGGCCATTGTCTGCCAAAGTGCGGGGTAGAGCGGTTTGGCCAATGCAGCTGATATAAATCAATGTAGTCGGTTTTAAGGCGCTTAAGTGAATCGTCTACGGCTTCTATTACTGTTTGGCGCGTAATATTGCCACCATCACGTACCCACGATAATCCATTGCCTGCAATTTTTGTAGCAAGTACCACATCGCTGCGCTTTTGCTGATTACGCGATAGCCAATTGCCAATAATTTCCTCAGTTTTACCATAGGTCTCTGGAGAGGGCGGTACTGCATACATTTCGGCTGTATCAATAAAGTTTACGCCTTGCTCTAACGCGTAGGCTATTTGTTCATCAGCATCGCTTTGAGTATTTTGTTTACCCCAAGTCATACTGCCTAAACATACTCTTGAAACGTTAATACCACTGCTGCCAAGTGGGCTGTATTGCATGAGAATTCCTTATTGCTCGTCTTGAGAGTAGCTAACTAACGCCGATAAAAGAGGCTCTGCAATGAGGGCTTTTTGGCCTGTTTCAAAATCAAACATAACCACTTTTGAAGTGCCTGTTGTTGTTATAGCGTTTTGTGCGTGACTAAATACGGTGTAATTCATAACAAATCGGTCTGTTTTTATATCAGAAATAGTAACACCGACTGTAAGCGTATCTGGGAATGTAACTGGGCGTTTATAACGAATGTTATTTTCGCTTATTACCGGGCCCACGCCATTAGGGCTTATTGTATCGAACAGATTTATTTTATTTAAGAAGTCGATTCGGGCTATTTCAAAGTAACGTAAATACACTACATTATTTACGTGTTGTAGTGCATCCATATCAGCCCACGCTACGGTGATGTCGGTATGGATAGGGTGCTGATCTTTAAACGTTTGCATTATTTATTGGCCCTTAATTTTAAAGTACTTAGATTATCAACATGGGGTTACGAGCTCAAGGTAATTAATGGCATGTTTTTTTATAAGATGATTGTACCTGTTTAATTTTAGGTCTACAGTTAAATTACACAGACAAACACAAAAACACACAAAGGTAAAAATATGCAGAATATAATTAATTGGTCCTTAGCTTGTTTGGTTTTTATAGCCTCTTTTACCTGTTACGCAATGGGTAACGAATCAGGCGCTATTATTTTAATGTTAGCGGGATTTTTATTCGAGGTCATATTTTGGCTGCACGGTTATAAAGAGCAAGAAGGTAATAAGCGCTTTTTTTAATCGCTAACTAGGGCCTGTTGACCTTTCAGGATTAAAATTTGTTCAATCTAGGGGCTATTTAATCTCGGCGCGAGGTTTGTGACCTAGTGGGCTAAGTAAAAACCGAGCAACAAAGAGTAAATTGCCCCTAGGCAGAACCCTTCGGGCAGCGTATGTTTGGCATTTGTGCTACGTTATCGCCTATTTATGGGGAATAACCACACTACATAGGCTCTGCCTTGCCTAAATACCAAACATACTGCTGCAAATTTAACCTCGAAAGATAAACAGGCCCTAGGCTTGCTTATCGCATTTGATTCTATAATAATGACTGTATAAATAACCAGTTGTTGTTGTGGTGATGAAGAAGTTTATTCACATAGACATGGATTGCTTTTATGCAGCAGTAGAAATGCGAGATAATCCAAAACTTGCATGTGTACCGCTTGCTATTGGAGGCAATAGCCGACGAGGCGTGCTCTCAACCGCTAACTACATAGCTAGAGAATATGGCGTACGATCGGCTATGTCGAACTATCATGCTAAACAATTATGCCCCGATTTAGTTATTGTCCCTGGGCGCATGGCTGTATACAAAGAAGCTTCAAATCAAATACGTGAAGTATTTAGCCGCTACACAGATTTAGTTGAGCCTCTTTCTTTAGACGAAGCCTACCTAGATGTAACAGACAGTACTGCTTGTAAAGGCAGTGCCACACTTATTGCACAGCAAATAAGAGCCGATATTTACAATGCCACAGGGCTCACTGCATCAGCAGGTATTGCACCGATTAAATTTATTGCCAAAATAGCCAGCGACGAAAAAAAACCGAATGGTCAATTTGTCGTTTTGCCTCATGAGGTCGATGACTTTTTAGCGCAATTACCGCTGGGGAAAATTCCGGGGGTGGGTAAAGTAACGCTCGAAAAGCTAAATTTAAAAGGCTTATATACCGGCAAGGATGTACGTGAAAAAGGCGTTAACTGGATGCAGCAACATGTGGGTAATTTTGGTGTGTCGCTTTATCAAAAATGTGCAGGTGAATATGTTGGTAAAGTATCAACAGATCGCATCAGAAAGTCGCTGAGTGTTGAGCATACCTACGAATACAATAAAACAAGTTTGCAAGAGTGCTTAGATGAGCTGCCAAAATTGTTAGACGAATTAGTTTTAAGACTTAATAAACAGCAATTACAAAACCGTATTAATAAGCTGAGTGTTAAAGTGAAGTTTGCAAATTTTATAGTAACCTCAGCCGATCAGGCATACCACGAGCTAAACACAGAAATATTTATTCAACTCCTTACTAAGGCTTATCAACGAGGGCTACAACAACCTGTAAGATTACTTGGCATAGGCGTTGGCATTAAAAGCGAGCCAGAACAAAACTTTCAACTTAGTATTCTCGATTAAGCTGTAAAGCCTGTAACCCCAAGTTGCCATTTATTGGCAACTTGTATAATTAGCTCATCGCACCTTGCTGGTCTTCAATATTTAAATCGACGATAATAGGGGCTTATGTTTTCTAACAGGACTTTATTTATGGCATACCCTCAAGCGGTTAGTGCAAGCCTTGAATGTACATCTCATGATGCGCTTATTATTATTAGTGATGACTTTTCTCAATTACCAAATAACTCATTACGTGATGCTATTTTAGACCAAGCAAAAGTTGATTCTCGTATTGGTAAACAAGTTACTTTATTAGTGATTGAAAACAAACGCGTTGTACTTGCGCCAACGGGTCCGTTAAATAGAGATTACGACGATGTTCGCCGTTATTTTGATGCTGCTAAATTAGCAATTAACGAAGCAAAAGCGTCGGGTAGTGTTAATCCTGCATTATTTTTACCAAATTTAAATGGCGATAGCCGTTATCAGCATGCTTTAGAAGTTGCTTATTTAGGCGCTTGCCAAGCCTTATGGCAGCCATTAGAAGCGCGTGAATATCACGGTGAAAGTATTGAACCTATTACTCAAATTGGTTTAGTTGGCGCAAGCGAGCAAACAATTAAAGCTGTTAATGCAATTGCTGCAGGCCAATATGCCGCGCGTGACTTATGTGGCACTGAACCTGAGCGTATGGCTCCACCACGTTTTGCTGATTATTGCGTTGACTTATTTAAAGGCTCAAACATTGCGGTTGACGTAATTGATGATATTGCAGCTATTGATAAAAACTACCCAATGCTAAGCACTGTTGCTCGTGCATCGTATGCAGTTGAGCGCCATCACCCACGTGTTGTTAAGCTTGAATATGTACCAGAGGGCGAAATTACTTGCACACTTATGTTTGTAGGTAAGGGTCTTGTATACGATACAGGCGGCGCCGATTTAAAAGTTGGCGGGCACATGGCAGGCATGAGCCGCGATAAAGGCGGCGCTGCTTCTGTTGCGGGCTTTATGAAAGCCGTTGCGGATTATCAGCCTAAAGGCGTTAAAGTGGTATCGTACTTAGCTGTTGTTCGTAACTCTATTGGCTCGGATTGTTTTGTGCCAGATGAAATTATTACTAGTCGCGAAGGTATTCGTGTACGTATTGGTAATACCGATGCAGAAGGGCGCTTAGCAATGGGCGACCTGCTTAGCGAAATGAAAGATTTAGCTAAAGGCGAAATAAACCCAACGTTATTTACTGTTGCTACATTAACGGGTCACGCGGCACGTGCAATGGGTCCTTACGGTGCGTATGTTGAAAATGGTCCAGCTCGTAGCGCTGGTATTTCACGTCAAATAGCTGACCTTGGAGATTTGTGGGCAGATGGCGCTGAAGTATCGCGTTCTCGCCGTGAAGATTACGACTTTATTAAACCACGCACGCTAGCTGACGATGTACTCTCGAGCAATAACGCAGCATCTGCTGTTACTGCGCGTGGACATCAGTTCCCTATGGCGTTTATGGCTATTGTTGGTGGGCTTGATAAGCACTGTAACGACTCTGCACAGCCTTTGCCTTATGTGCATATGGACATTGCAGGAAGCGGTGTTGAAGGCGGTGATTGGCAGCATGGCAAGCCAACGGCTGCATCAGTAACCAGCTTGTTTGCACGTTACTGTTTGTAAGCTAAAAACTTACATGCAATAAAAAAGCCCTGTTAATTCAGGGCTTTTTGCATTTTATGAGAACGGTATCGATTAATCTAATTTAAAACGATTAACTACGCTCGAAAGCTCTTGACTACTTTGTTTAAGATTATCACTAGCATTTGTAAGCTGTTTAGTATTATTGAGTGACTGCTCAGTTGATTGAGATAGCTCATTAATACGTAAATTAACTTCATCAGCAGCTTGAGTTTGTTGCTCTGTAGCACGTGCTATTTGACTGTTCATTTCGGTAATAATTGAAACAAGTCGTTCTATTTCATTAAGTGAAGTATTGGCCGATGACGCCTGATCTACGGTAGAAACTGAAAGTGCTTGGCTTGATTTAACAGCTTCTACTGCTGCTTTTGCACCTTCTTGAAGTTTAGTGATCATGGTTTGAATTTCGTCGGTACTTTGCCCTGTACGACTGGCTAGTGTTCTTACTTCATCTGCAACAACAGCAAATCCTCGGCCATGCTCTCCTGCGCGAGCAGCCTCAATGGCAGCGTTTAATGCCAGTAAGTTTGTTTGCTCCGATATGCTTCTTATTACATCAAGTACAGAGCCTATATTATGGCTCTCGTTGGCTAAATCTTCTGTTACACGGCTGACTGTTTCTATGTTGCTTGAGAGTGTTTCTATTGCTGTAATTGTTTGCGCAACCACATTTTTACCCGTTGATGCGTTTTGTGCTGCATCTTTAGCTGCTTGCTCTGCGGCTTCGGCGTTACGGCTTACATCATGTATTTGGTGAGTCATTTGCTCCATGGCAGCTGCAACTTGGGTTGAGCTATCGTTTTGGAGCTCAATAAACGAGTGGCTTGTTCTACTTGAATCATCAACTGTATGCGCATGCTCACTTACGTCGTTTGCACTTTGTGCTACATGAACAAGTGACTCTCGCATTTTTAAAACAAATAAATTAAATGAATGTGATAGTTCAGATATTTCATCATTACCGGATTCATTTAATTTACGGGTTAAATCGCCTTCACCTTGTGAAATGTCTTTCATCATATCGGCTGCTAAACGAGTAGGTATTAAAATGCTCTTGCCTATAAAGTAACTAAGTAAAATAACAGCAATAATCATAATTGTTGCACTGACGACTATAAGGTTTCGTTGCTCGCTAAATGCTTCGTCAATTGAATCAAGATAAACACCTGAGCCAATAATCCATTGCCATTGATTAAAACCTTTAACAAATGCGATTTTTTCAACGGGTTTTTCTTTACCTGGTTTTGGCCATTTATAAGGAATAAATCCCTCGCCAGAGCGTTTAACTATATTAACCATATCAACAAACAATGCTTTGCCGTCAGGGTCTTTGTTATTGGTTAAATCTTTTCCCTCAAGCGCAGGTTTTATAGGATGCATAACCATTGTTGGCTGGTAGTTGTTAATCCAAAAGTAATTGGTTTTGTCGTAGCGCAGTGCTCTTATTGCATTAAGTGCTTGCGATTGAGCTTGTTGTTGAGTAAGTGAATTACTTTGCTCAAGGTCATAAAAGTGCTCGATTATACTGTACGCAGTTTCTACTACATTTTGTGTTTTTGTGTATTGCTCGTCTTTTAGCGAGCTATATTGATGAGTTAGGCTCGATATACTAAGTACTATTAGTCCAAATATAACTATGGCTATTAACAGTGAAAAACGCTGGGATATACTAAAAATTCGTAGATTAGGCATACATTTATCCTCAAAAAGTGTGCGCTTTAGCGCATAGAATAAGCGTAGCTAAAAAAAGAGTTTAATCTAGGCTTAACGTCCATTAATGCAAAAAAAAGGCTGATTTATCAATCAGCCTTTAGTCTGTTATTACTTTACTTGCTTATTTAACATCAAAATGACGATTAAAGAAGTTTGTAATTGTTTGATGTAAATGTGTTTGCACTTGTTTACCACGTAGGCTGTGCTTAGAGCCTGGGTAGGTCATCATTTCAAACTGTTTTTCGTTATCTTGCAGTTGTTTAAACAATTTAGTTGAATGCGTAAACAGCACATTGTCGTCAGCCATTCCATGATAAATCATTAATGGGCCTTTTAAGCCATCAGCATATGGAAATACTGCGCTGTCTTCATACCCTTTAGCATTCGTATCAGGGTGACCTAAATAACGCTCTGTGTAATGCGTATCGTATAGAGCCCAATCGGTTACAGGAGCACCCGATACGCCGGCTTGAAAGTAATCGCCTGCTTTAAACATAGTCATAAGTGCCATGTAGCCGCCGTAGCTGTGGCCATAAACACCGATGCGTTGTGGGTCTACGTAATCAAGTGTACGTAAAAACTCTACGCCTTTAATTTGATCGGCAACTTCAACCACGCCTAGGTTTTTATAAATAGCATCTTCAAACTTTTTACCACGGTTGTACGAACCACGGTTATCCAGTTGAAAAATTACGTAACCTTGTTGCGCCATGTACTGAAAGTACAAGTTTTTACTGCGCCAGCTATTCGTCACTCGTTGAGCATGCGGGCCGCCGTATACGTTAACAATAACAGGGTGCTTTTTGCCATCAGTAATGTTGCTAGGCTTAAATAAACGGTAATGCATAACTTGGCCATCTTCGGCTTTAATTGTGCCGTATTCTGGTTTTGTTAAGTCGCTTAAATAAGGAGTAAGCGGATGGTTACTATCAAGCTTATTTTCTTCAAGCCATGTAATAAATTCGCCGTTTACTTTACGAAGCGCTGCTGAGTTTGGTTTATTATCAGACGAGCTATTATCGATAAAGGTTTTATTGTCTTTTGCTAGCACAACATTATGGTACTGACCTTTTTCGGTGATACGTTTGGCATCGCCCTTTTTAAATAAAGGCGCGCTGTATAAATGGCTTTCAAGCGGTGTATCTTTTCGGCCAGCAAAGTAAACAATGCCTTTTTTCTCATCAATACCTTTTAAGCTATCAACAGCCCAATCACCAGAGGTGATTTGACGAACAAGTTGACCGTTTGTGCGATACAGATATAAGTGTTTAAAACCGTCGCGCTCAGATGCCCATACAAAATGTTTTTTGTCTTTTAAAAACTCAAGATCAAAATGTAGGTTAATCCACGTTTCGCTGTTTTCGGTTAATGCTACTTTTTGGACTTTAGTTTCGCTGTTATAAAAACGAAGCTCTAATTTATGTTGCGAGCGATTTTGCCATTGGTAAGACAGTGTATTGCCGTCTTTTAGCCACTTAGCACGCGCGATATAAATGTCTTCATCTTTACCTAAATCAATCCAATCTACTTTTTGGTCATTTAGCTTAACCACACCGAGTTGAATTTTTACGTTATCGGTACCTGTAAACGGGTAGCGCTGGTTAAATAATTTAACTTCATCAGCGTAAATTTCGTTACGGATAGCTTCTTTTACTGGGGTTTCGTCAACGCGGGTATAGGCAATTTTAGTTTCATCACCTGACCACCAGTAACCTGTCATGCGGCTCATTTCTTCTTGAGCAACAAATTCGGCCATGCCGTTTTTAATTACGCCGCCGCCATCTTTACTAAGCTGAATTTCTTTACCTGACTCAAGCTCTAAAGCGAATAGGTTTTGCTCTCGAATAAACGATACGTAGTTACCTTTAGGTGAAAAGCGTGCATCGGTTTCAAATGTTTCAGTGTCGGTTAGTTTTTTACTTTTAGCAGAGGCTAAATCGTAATAGTAAAGGTCGCCGTTAAGTGGGAATAAAAGTGCTTTACCGTCTTTAGACCATTTGTATTCTAATATGCCTTTACCAAAAATACGTTGGCGTTCGCGGCGTGCTTTTTCTTCATCAGATAGGTTTTCTGGGCCTGAAAATAACTTTGCCGAATCAACTAGCACACGGTTGGTGTTATCTTTTAGATTGTATTCCCATAAATCGTAACGGTTGTAGTCATCGCTTTTGCCTTGTAAATAAGTTACACGGCTGCCGTCAGGCGAAAATTTAAGTTGTACAGGTGATTTACCTGAAAGGCTCGGATCGTCAAAAATACGCTCCAACGATAAAGGTTTTGCTTGAACACTAATAGCGCCAACCATTAATGGAAGGGCTAGTGAGAGGTGTTTTATTTTTTTTAGCACAAGGTTGCCTTAGCTTATTATAAATATTGTTTTGATGGTAAAGCCAAGCGTGTGCAACTGCAACTAAATGCTATAAAGTGGCGATTATTAAAGACAAAGTAGGACATAACAATGACTAACCCTGAATTTAAACTAGCGCCAGAACTTAAACGCGACTGTATAGAGCTTGCCGATTGGCCACTGTGTAAAGTACTTTTATTGAACGACAGCCAATATCCGTGGTTTGTATTAGTGCCTAGGCAGGCTAACTTAAAAGAGATAATTGATTTATCTGAGGATGATCAAATTGTGTATTTAAAAGAGTCAGCCAAGCTAAGTAAATTATTAATGGATGTGTTTAGCCCTGATAAGTTAAACATAGCGGCTTTGGGTAATATGGTGCCGCAATTACATATTCACCATATTGCACGCTTTACTACTGATGCTGCATGGCCTGCGCCAATTTGGGGTAAGTATCCAGTTGTGCCGTATACAGATGTACAAATTACAGAGTTAAAAAAAGCGCTGCAGTTTTAAGCTGCAACGCTTTTTTAGGGTTTAGCTAAGTTTAACTAAAATTACTTAAGCCCTAGTACTTCTTTACCTTGCTTAAACGTTACATCTACAGGGATATTTGCTTTACTTAGTTTTTCTAAGTCTTCAGCAAGTTCTTCTTTTATATCGCCATGCGTTGCAATTAGTTGATCTACTTTTTCGTAATCGCCATCACCTTGTAAGGTTAAAATTAAGCGAGAAAGCTTGGCCATTGCAATGCTCATTTTTTCCATATTAACGCGGTACAGGCCTTCTTCATTTTTAGAAAAAGCGCCTTCTTGAGCAAAAAAGTTAAAGCGGATCATATTTGCTTTACCATGCGCACTTGATGCTCCAAAACGAACTGAGCGGAATATACCCGCCATGAAGGTCGTGTAATAATCTTCAATAGTTCCTTCTGTAATTTCGCCCTTTTTAAGTAATTGCTCAATCATGTACAGGCCTAAAATGTCGGCTTTACCTTCTTCAAGCGCACTTGCGTGTTCTTGTAATGATTGACGAACAGTACCTTTACCTGTGATTGTATTTTTAATACCTAAACCGTGAGCGACTTCATGGAACATCGTATTGGCAAAAAATGCATCAAAAGTAATGTGTTTACGCTGCTCAGGTACAATTAACTGCTTTGAAATTGGTACTAGAATTTTATCAAATTTAGCACGCATCGCATTTTTAAGTTGCAGGCGACGAGTTCCTTTTTCTAGCTGTACTTGCTCATCGTTTGGTAAGTTAATTGCAATTGTTTTACTCCCCGCGTTTGAATGCCCAGCGTAGTAAACAACATCATATGCATTTAGGTCGGCGTCAGAGCCCGGTACTTCTTGTTTGTACTTAGCATCAACGGGTAAGCCTTTTTGAAGCTCAGGTAAAAATGCGGCAAACTTAGCTAAGCGTTCGCTCCATTTTAAATCTTTAATAAGTACGTAAGATTCATAAGCTGCGCGGTAACCAAATAATTGATCTTCATAAGTCTCAATTGGACCAATAACCACATCTACTGGGTTGTTTTTCATATCCATCCAAGCAAAGTCAGATACTTGGAAGTCATCCTTTTGTAGAGCATCAGCACGCAGATTTAAGTAATTAGCAAACTCTTTATCGTCAGCAAGTTTACTAGCTTGACGTAAAAGGTCAGCGGCTTTTGCAAGCTCATTAGCGTATTCTTTTGAATATGGCACGCTGTAAAGCTTACCTTGCTCATCACGCTTAATTACAGAGTAAAGGCCAGTTTTGTCTTCAACGTCTGCATTGTTTAACTCTTCTTTGGTTATATCGGCAGGGTAAAACTGTGCGCCAAGAGGTTTTTCTTTATAGCTGGATAAAAACGCTTCATCGCCATTTAAACGATCCCATGGACCGTAGTTAATATCGGCAAATTTACGTACTTTGTCGTCGTTTAGTTTTGCTAAAAAAGCATCTTTATTTTCACCAAAAGATTGTTTCCAAAATAACTCGTCCATTATTTTTGAAGCATCAATAAGCTTTGCAACCATTGCTCGTTGGTTGTCGCTTAAGTGCGATAAATCACTTTGTAAGCTAAAGTCGGTGTAAATATCTAAACGTTGGTTATTTGCATTAATAAGCTCAGGGCCTGATTGTGCACTGCTTTTTTGAGCAAGCTCTGTGGCTGTGTTGTCGGTAGAAGACGGCGCTTGTTCAGAACATGCACTAAGAAAAACGACACCAGAGAGCATAATTGCTTGGCTAATTTTATTTAAGATCATTATATTGCCTGTTAAAAAGTAAGTTTAATAATTTGTACTGCTTTAGTTAAAAGACTAAATATGTACAAACGCTTCCTTATTGTGAGTGCATTAAAGCAAAACTAAATAGTAAATAGCAAGTATTTGGCGTTGTAAGGCAAGCATGAGCGATAAAGCATTATAAATAAAAATAAACTTCTATAATTATCTTAACTTTATCGGTAAGTTAGACAATACTAATTATATTACTAATACGAAAATTAACTGCCTGAGTTTGCAGTTACTTTACAGGCTGAACACAAAAGGACGGCAGCTTTATGTCTACAGAAAACGCTTTATTAACGATTCTAGTCGATAGAATAAATAACGATACGTTGGTTTTACCAACGCTACCTGAAGTAGCGATTAAGGTTCGCCAAGCTGCAGATAACCCTGATGTGAATTTAATGCAAATGTCAGATGTAATCTCACAAGACCCAGCGCTTTCAGCTCGAATGATAAAAGTAGCTAATAGTGCGATTATGGGACGTTCTGTAAAAGTATCTAATTTACAACAAGCAGTGACTCGCATTGGGTTGCGCCAAATTAAAAATATTGCAACAGCTATGGCTATGGAGCAATTATTTGTATCAAACAATGAGCTGATTAAAGGCTACATGGGCAAGGCTTGGCAAAAAACATTAACCGTTGCTAGCCATTCAATAACACTCATGGAGTTTTACTTAAAAAACAATAAACACACTTCATTAAATCGTGATTCAATTACATTAGCTGCGCTTGTTTATAATATTGGTGTATTACCAATTTTAACAGAAGCTGAGCGCCACCCTGAAGTGTTTGCCAACCCAAGCTTTTTAGCGCACGCAATTCAAAAGCTGAGTGGGAAAATTGGCTCATCGATTATGCAAGCGTGGGAATTTCCTAAAGAGTTTGTTGATGTAGCTCTAAGCTGGGCAGATCCAAGTTACAAACCTGATAAAGTTAGTTACGTAGACTTTATTCGAGTAGGCGCTATTTTAGAGGGAACATTACAGGTTTCTGATAAGTCAGCAGCGCTGCAAACGTACATAGATAAAGGTGTAATACCGTCTATGCAATTATTCACAAGTGATGAATACAACGATATGCTAAAAGATGTGAAAAACATGTTTAGCTAAACATGTTTTATTACACAAATAAAAAGGGTTAACTTGCGTTAACCCTTTTTATTTATTTATCGATAGTATTTTCTGTTTTGGTTTTTTCGTACCGTTTTATTCCTACTACCCATGTTTGCAGTACGTTTGTTTTGTATATCTCGTCAACAGGTACTTTAAAGTAGTCTTTATCAATTAAAATAAAGTCGGCCCATTTACCTTTTTCTAAACTACCCACCTTAAATTCTTGATGAGCTGAATAAGCGCCACCGAGAGTAAATGCACGTAATGCATCTTCGCGGCTTAGTACTTCACTTGCGCGCCAGCCGTTTTCAGGTAGTTTGTTATGATCCATGCGTGTAATGGCTGAATACAAACCATCAAATGGATTTGCAAGCTCTACCGGGTAATCAGAGCCTGCTGCAACAACCGATCCTTGCTTTAAAAATGTTTGCCAAGCATAGGCACCGCTTAATTGTTTTTCAGTTAAGCGTTGCTCTGCCATATGCATATCAGAAGTGGCATGTACTGGCTGCATTGAAGGGATTATTTTTAACGCTTTAAAGCGAGGGATATCCTCAGGCGTTACAATTTGTGCGTGCTCTATTCGGTTACGTAGTAATATACCGCCCGTTTTTTTAAACACATTTTGATAAGCATCAAGTACTACTTTATTTGCTTTATCGCCAATGGCGTGGGTATTTGCGCTAAAGCCGCTTTTAAAGCTTTGTGTAAAGAGCGCTTCGAGTTTTTCTTGTGTTTCAAGCATTAAACCATGGTGACCAGGTCTGTCTGCGTATTCTTCAATCAGAGCGGCTCCGCGAGAGCCAAGTGCGCCATCGGCGTAAACTTTAACACTGCGAATTTCCATAAAGTCATTTTTGTCGTGGTATCGGCCTGCCTTTAACATTGTATCTAAATCAGGGCTTGCACCACTTAACATTGCCACAATACGTAGCGGTAAATTACCAAGGTCGCCGCGCTCTTTGTAAACCTCCCATGTGGCTTTATCAATACCTGCATCGTGAGTAGAGGTAATGCCTAAACTTAATAAATGCTTACCTGCTGCATCTAGTGAGTCACTTATATCTTGCTTTGAAGGGGCTGGCATATGCTGGGTAATTAGCGATTCTGCTTTATCTACAAAAATACCTGTAGGATTGCCAAATTCGTCTTTAATTATTTCACCGCCTTCAGGGGCTTTTGTTTGGGCGGTAATACCAGCAAGTTCGAGCGCTTTTGAATTAACCCAAATGGCGTGACTATCAACCCGCGAAAGAACCACAGGTTGATCGCTCACTACTTTGTCTAAATCTTTAGCTGTAGGAAAGCGTGTATCAGCCCAAAGCTCTTGGTTCCAACCTCGCCCAATAATCCAACCTTGTTTGTTATTGGCAAATACTTTTAGTTTATTTGTTACTTCATCAACCGATGTTGCGCCGCGTACGTCAAGTTGCGATAAATTGTCGCCAAGGCCAATAACGTGCCCATGAGCATCAATTAAGCCAGGTAATAAGGTATTACCGTGCGCGTCAATTAGCTTGGCATCTGGGTAGCTATCTTTAAGTGTTTCGCTACCGAGCTTAACTACCTTGCCATTTTTAATAACAAGGGTAGAAAACTGCTGTACTTCACCTTTGTATAAAGGGGTATAACCATTGGCGTTATAAATTACTTTTGTTTGTGCGAGAGTATAACTAGAACTAGCGCAAAGGCCGGCTAGTATGAGTGGTTTGATTATTTTTTTGAGTGGCATAGTTACTTAATTTTTATTGTTAATTTACTTACATTAACAAACTTGATTTTATAATACCAATGAATTGATAGACCTCATTTTAAGGCTTTTCTCTATATTAACTGTTTACAAAATAGGTAATTGATGTGATTATTTAGTATGTAAAATAATCAATAAAGCATAAGGAAACGCTATGAAAGCCCTCTATTTATTACTCCCCTTGAGCATGATGCTAACAGCCTGTAGCTCAACGTCTGATAAACAAGTAAGCGATGAAATGCTGAGTTTTATTGATTTATCGAGTCCTGAACTGCGAAGTAAGGCAGGTGAATACTGGGATGTTATTAAAAGAGTAGAGCCGCGATATCCGATAGAAGCTGCGAAGAAAAGTATTTCAGGTTGTGTTGAGCTTGCTACGTTAATTAATTCACAAGGTAAAGCACAAGGGTATAAGGTTATCTCGTCTTACCCAGAGGGCGTGTTTGATAATAATGCGGCAGCTGCTGTGGGTTTATGGCGCTGGAAAGCGACAACTGAAAATACGAGTAATCAACCTGTTCTAACTTATCTCAAAATGGATTTTATGGTGAGCCCAAAACCTACTGATGCAGAGTATTTGGCGCATTGTTCTAAAAATAAAGCCTGAACGTAATTAATAGATATAAATATAATAAGCTAGGTGTTTTTTACCTAGCTATAAAACTACTTACTTGCATATAAGCCATATTCATTTAATGCTAATTTACCGTCTTTGTCACTATCGTAGCTTGAAAACCGTGACCATAAAGCCGGGTCTATAGCGGTTTCTGAACGTGATAAAAAACCGTCTTTATTCCTATCTAGCTTTTTAAATTGCTTTGCAATGTCATTACTTGCGGCAAAACTAAATGTGCTAAAAATACTAAACGCCAGCAGCGTTATATAGCTAATACTTTTCATACAAATCACTTAGTAAAGGTTGTTAGTTAGATAACTTTTAAATTCGACTAGCGAAATTTGGTTATCTTGGTTTTTGTCCCATTTTACAAAGGTGTTTAAAAGTTGTGGTTGGGGATCAAGTTCGTCGTGTGTTAAATAGCCACTTTTGTCGCTATCTAGGTGATCAAAGCGTTGCTTTACATCAAGTGCCGCGGCATCAAAACTTAATAGCATTAAAATGCTTATAACAAGGGAAAGTATCTTCATGGTCTTCCTTCCAAAAGATGTATTAAAAGTTCGTGGCTAAAATAAAGTAAAAAGGAAAAAAGCACTTGCCGTAATTTAACTCCCAACATTAAATCCTTTTACACACTCCCTCAGGGATTATGGCAAATGCTTTTAAATTCAGTTTACTTGTAACAAGCTTAAGTAAAGCTTAATCAGTAATTACTCATTAAGGCTTAAAGCTTTCAAATTCTTTTTTTGAGACTTTTTCATCACCGTCTTCATCTAAGTCGGCAAATTGTCTCATTACTTCTTTGTCTTCCTTTGCTTCTACAATTGATATTTGTCCATCCATATCTTTATCTAAATGGGCAAAGCGCACGTTTGTTGGCGATGCAATTACGGTGGCACTAATTGCTAAAAACATTAATGAAAAAGCGGCTATAAGTTGTTTCATAATCACGTTCCTTATTAAATGAGTTTATTGAATAAATTTTTTGAATTCATCTAGCGACAATTGCCCATCTTGATTAGTATCAATTTGTAAAAAATTTTCGTGTAGAACGGCATCTTCACCTGCTTCGGCTTCACTTAATGTGCCGTTACTGTCTTTATCAAGCTCGTTAAAAGTCGCGTGAACGTCCATTGCGTGTGCGTTAGCGCCTAAAAAGCCTAAAGCCAGTAATGATGAAATTACTAAAATGCGTTTGTTCATAATTATTTCCTTATTGATTAAAGTTATTACTCCTACTACAAAAATGATGCCAAAAATAATTATTGTTAATTTTCAAGTATTTATATTTTCAACTTAAAGGGGGTGAGAAGTTTTTACGGGGTTTATTGTAATTTTTGTGTGCCTTTTGCAACACTATGTAGTGAGATTAAAGGTAGGGTTTAAAAATCAATGGTTTACGTTGTCTCTATTTGGCGACACATTGTTTTTGTAGCGCTGGCTGTTAATCGTATTAAATATAATTGCTGGTTCAGCTAGTGTATAAGGTAAGCACTTAATAATAGAACGCTTAACTTAAAAGGACTAAACTAAATGCCAGCAACCATAGCTAAAAAATACCATGCAATGCTTAACTGGCGGCCTAATTTAATTGGGCAATTTGCAATGAGTATGCTGCTTTCGTTACTCCCGCTTTCTATAGTGGTGATTGTATTTTTAAATGCGCTTAACAAGCAATTAGCAGTGACTCAAAGTATCGTGAGTAACAACTACCAAGTTACCAAATCGTTTAATACTCTAAAACAAGAACTCAACAGCCTTGAGCGCGCCACTAGGCAAAACTGGGTATTAAAAAGCGAATCGTTAGATAAGCTCATTGTCGATAAATGGCAATCATCCCTGCAAAGTATTGATGAACTTAAATTTGTTAACACGGATAAAGATTACACCCACCAATGGCAACGCTTATATGTCACCTTACAAACAGCGCATGTAGAGCTTGTTGAGCAAAAACAACAGCAAGCGGAGCTATTTGTGCCAGTGAGCGATTTAGTTGCTGAGCTTACTTTATGGTTACGTGATAAAAATGAAGCGCAAATTACCAATAACCAAAATGAGCTTACAAGCCTACAAACTTCATTTATAAACTGGCTGGTGGCACTTATTCCGCTTACTTTAATTGTTGGTGGTGGTTTTTTATGGCGTATAAGTGGGCGACTAAAAGGGTTAACTACGGTTATTGATAAGCTAGGGCAGGGGCATTGGCAGCAAAAAATATCTGTGAAAGGCTCCGCTGAGCTAGTTGAGCTAGGAGAAAAACTCCAATGGGTGCAAGAGCAACTTCACATGCTTGAGCAGCAAAAAGATACCTTTTTACGCCATGTTACCCATGAGCTGAAAACGCCGCTTGCTTCAATGGTCGAAGGCACTGATTTACTAACTGATGAAATAGTAGGCCCAATTACTGCTGAGCAAAAAGCAGTGCTTGAGCTTATTAGCCAATCTATGGTGCGCCTTCGTACAATGATTGACAGCCTGCTGAGTTATAATGCGATTCGCACCAGTAAAGACAGCCTAAGCGAAGTTGAGTTTAGCTATCTTATTAATAAAATTAATAGCCATTTTGAACATCGCTTAAGTGCGCGT
Source organism: Pseudoalteromonas sp. GutCa3 (assembly GCF_002836155.1). Lineage (NCBI taxonomy): Bacteria > Pseudomonadati > Pseudomonadota > Gammaproteobacteria > Alteromonadales > Pseudoalteromonadaceae > Pseudoalteromonas > Pseudoalteromonas sp. GutCa3. The sequence continues at coordinate 27,976 of NZ_PJBK01000090.1, forward strand.
CAGCAAGCTCTGCAATGGCAAAATAACTTACCTAATAAACAGCTTGCTTTACCTAGTGAGCTTATTGAGATGATTTTAATTCAGCTTATTTCAAATGGCTTAAAATTTTCACAAGATAAGCAAAGCGTTACTATTAATTTAGCACTTGAGCAAAACCAACTTTGCATTGGTGTGCTTGATAAAGGGTGCGGTATTAAAGAGCAAGAAAAAACTCAAATTTTCAGCGCATTTTATCAAGGTAAACACAGTAAAAATGTTACGCTGCAAGGCAGTGGGCTTGGCTTAACTATTGTGAAAGAATCTGTTGAACAGCTAAGAGGTACACTTACTGTTGAGCATAACGAGCCGCATGGTTGCCGGTTTTCAATTAAAATTCCCATAACAAAAAATCTAGGAGTTAATTAACATGCGCTTGCGTTTAATCGCTATTTTATGTGTGCTCAGTAGTAGCATGGTTATATCAGGTTGTGAAATTAATAATGGGCAAGAAGAGCGTGTGTCAATTACACCTGCACCTGTGGTCGATACCAAAATAACGAACGACAAAAACAGTAAACCTAGTCCAAAACCCAGACCAAAAATTGAACCAAGCTATCCGCCTGCAGAGCAAGTTATTGCATGGCACGCTAATCAGTGTGGCGGATTTAAATTGGTGCCAAAAAAAGATATTTTTACAGGTGAAAACGATCTTAAACGTTTTTTTAAATTTATGTGCTTAAACATAAATGATGATCCAAATACGGTAATGACTAAGTTGCTAAAACTCGATTTAGCTTACTTTTGGCCAGATGATATAAAGCAATATTTATGGCTTCAAAAGCAGCAAGTGACTATGCAAATAAATGCCAAAAAAGAGCAGCAAGCACTTAACAATAAAATGCAAGAAACCCTCTCATCGTTAGCAACTATTGAGCAGCAGCTTTTACTACGAGAAGAAACTAAGGAGCAGTAACTATGGCAGCAACTAAAGTGCAAGGTGCAAAAGTATTACTCGTTGACGACGACGCTAGCTTATTAAAACTGCTCGCTATTCGTATCGAATCAAAAGGATACGAAGTAACGACCTGTGAAAGCGGCTTAACCGCATTACAAATACTTAAAAGCCAAGTGTTTGACGCCGTAATAACCGACCTACGTATGGATGAAATGGATGGCATGGCACTGCATCGTCAGCTGCAAAGCCGCTACCCTGCATTACCTGTCATTATGATGACAGCGCATGGCTCAATTCCTGATGCCGTAGAGGCAACTAAGCAGGGCATTTTTGCATTTATAACTAAACCTGTAGATAAAGATGAGCTATTTGACAGCCTTGCTAAAGCGATAGAAATACATGGTGTTAATGCAGATGAAGCAGCACCTAAAAGTAATATAGTTACGCGCAGTGGTGCAATGCTGCACTTGTTAGAGCAAGTAAAACTACTTGGGCCAACGCAAGTTAATGTATTGATTTCGGGGGCTAGTGGTACAGGTAAAGAGCTACTCGCACAAGCGATTCATCAGCATAGTCATGTAAGCGGTGGCCCTTTCGTTGCAATTAACTGCGGCGCTGTACCAGGGGAGCTTTTAGAGTCTGAATTATTTGGTCATAAAAAAGGCTCTTTTACGGGCGCAATTAAAGATCACCAAGGCTTGTTTCAACAAGCTGAGGGCGGCACGCTATTTTTAGACGAGATAGGCGATATGCCACTTAACTTGCAGGTTAAGTTACTGCGCGTATTACAAGAAAAAACAATTCGCCCCGTAGGCTTTCAAGAAGAAATAGCGATTGATGTACGTATTGTATCGGCAACACATAAAAATCTTCCTGAAGCTATTTTAAACCAGCAATTTAGAGAAGATTTATACTATCGCTTAAACGTAGTTAATTTAAAATTACCGCCACTGTGTGAGCGCCGCGAAGATATAAGCTTATTAGCACAGCACTTTAGTGCAAGCATTGCTAAGCGCATGAAGCAAACTGAAAAACACTTTGCCAGCGATGCTATGCATGCGCTTGTGCGTTACGACTGGCCAGGTAATATCCGCCAATTACAAAACGTAGTAGAGCAGGTTGTAGCATTAACGCCAAGCGATGTTATTTCAGAGCACTTAGTGTTAGCTGCGCTAAATAGTAATGAAACAAACGTAGAACCATTATCACTAAACGACGCTAAAAAAGAGTTTGAGCGCGACTATGTGATTAACACTTTAAAAATGGCAGGTGGTAACGTAGCCGAAGGCGCTAAGCTTGCCAAGCGCAATCGCTCAGATTTTTATAAGTTGATTAAAAAGCATAATATTGATGTTGATAATTTAGGTTAAGGAAAAGCATGCAGTTATTTATGGTGTATTTAGGTGGCCGGATTCAAGGTTGCCACATTGAAATGCATGATATTCGTTTTGTTGTAGGGCAAAACATTGAGCAAACTTATTCAAAGTTAAAAAGCCAATGGGTAGGCGACAGAAGTAGTGTTCACATGGATAGCTACATGGCAATTAATCATATAGATGGTTTTAAAATAGAAGTAGTCGATAGCTATGTGGAGCAAAATAAACAACTCTATTTTGTAAATTTAGGCGCTTACAGAAGTGATTCTATGGCTGAGCAACACGACTTTGCACTGTATGTTGCAAGCAGTAGCCATGAAGCTAAAGAGCGAGCTAAAAACGATTTGCTAGCAGGGCTTAGCCATATTCATAAAGATGATTTACATGACGTAGACGATTGCTTTGCGATTGATTTACTCGACAGCCAGCTAAACATTAAGCTCACGCCCAGCGGTATATCGCAGCCTATAAAGCCAGACTGGTTTGGCTATCACATACTTTAAATTATAATAAGTAGCTAAAACTAAGCAGGATTAAGAGTCCTGCTCGTTTTGTTCATCCTTTTCGCTTTTAGCCGCCATTTTAAACGCCACAATAACCAATCCAAACATAGCAAACGGCAGTGCTGCTAACATGTATTCAACCACATTACTGTCTTGAAAATTTGCTTGTAGTAAAAAGTGACCCGCCACACACATTAAAATAACCACTAATAAAATGGGTAGTAACATAAGTTCTTTTTTTGATGAATGGTTTTTCATTAATTGTGAGGCTATAGCTGAAAATAATGCGCCATTGTAATGAGCTTACTTAAGCTTGGCAAACACCGCAGAATTTTTTAATTAATGTTATGATTAGTATCAAACAATTTTATTAATGTTTATGGGAATAAAGTGAAAAGTAACTTAAAAAAAGTTTACCTCGTTGGTGGTGCAGTGCGCGACAAACTGCTAAATATAAAATCAAAAGATAACGACTATGTAGTGATTGGTGAAACGCCAGACACAATGCAGTCGCTCGGTTTTGTACCAATAGGTAGCGACTTTCCGGTTTACTTGCACCCAAAAACAAAAGAAGAATATGCACTTGGGCGCACAGAGCGTAAAAGCGGCAAAGGCTATACTGGCTTTGTGGTTGATGCCAGCCCAACAGTGACGCTAGAAGAAGATTTAGCAAGGCGTGATTTAACCATAAATTCAATGGCGCTTGATGAACACGGTAATATTATTGACCCGTTTAATGGCCAAACTGACTTACAAAATAAAACACTGCGCCACACCACTGAGGCATTTGTAGAAGACCCTGTTCGAGTACTGCGTATTGCCCGTTTTTTAGCGCGCTATGGCAGTGATTGGCGTATTCACCCAAGTACGTATGCATTAATGCGCGAGCTTAAAAATAAAGGTGAGCTAAATCATTTAGTACCTGAGCGCGTGTGGCTTGAAACCGAAAAAGCACTGGGTGAAAAGCACCCTGAGCTTTATTTTGAAGCATTGCAAGGTTTGGGGGTTTTTCCAGAGCTTGAGCGCATGGTTAATGTACCGCAACCAGCAAACCATCATCCTGAAGGGGATGTATTTGTGCATACTATGCTGGTACTTAGGCGTGCAGCGGATTTGAATTTTAACTTGGAAACTCGTTTTGCTGCACTAACCCATGATTTTGGAAAAGCGCTTAGTTTTAAAAAATATGGAAACCTACGTGGACACGAACGCGAAGGTGTTGCAGTTATTGAGGCGTTTTGTGAGCGCTTAAAAGTGCCTAACCGTTTTCGCGATGTTGGCGTACTCACCAGTGATAATCATACCCTTTGCCACACGATTGATCAGTTAAGGCCGCAAACCATTCACAAGCTAATAGTGACTAACTTAAATGCGTTGGTACACCCAGAACGTTTTATAGCGTTTACCCAAGCATGCCAATGCGATGCACAAGGGCGTGGTGAAACACTTGTTGATAAGCCATACCCGCAAGCAGCTAAGCTGCGAGCAATTCATACTGAACTGCAAAAAATGGATAAGAAACTGGTAGTGCAAAATGCACTTAAAAATGGCAAAAAAGGCCCTGAAATAGGCGAAGAAGTAAAACTTGCAGAAATAAACTGCATTAAAGCATTTTTAGAACATGAGAAGTCCCAAGCGTAATAAAATTAGACTAAGTAGTGCGATACGCCTTGGTTTTTAGTCGCGTCGTGCTTTCTTAGCTCTTTGTAGTTTGTACTTTTTGGTTTTACATTTTCAGACTCAGGTTTTTTAGAGGGCCTGTATAAGTCAAAAATAAAGTCTAGTTCTTCACGCTCTAGTGATGGTTTCATGAGTATTCCTTCAATTTAATACTTTAATATGATGTAGGGTATGGTCATTCGACTGAATTAAAAGTGAATAGTTACATTTGAAGTTGTACTAAATTGTAACCGGCAGGTTTTGAGGGATGAGAGGGGTTTATTTGTTAATTTATATGGAGTTAAGGTAAATTAAAATAACTCTTTTTAACTAAAAATATACAGCTGAATTTAATTTATTACGTACTTACTATTTGCATATAATGCTGTGGCTATAAATATAACGGTACGAATATAACGGTATAAATACAGCCTTAACCATTAACTAACGGCAGTGTTACGGTAAACACTACACCATCACCTTGTTCGTTGTTTTGCGCTGTTACACTGCCTTTATGGTAGTCGCACACCAGCCTTACAATATAAAGACCTAACCCCAAATGTGGCTGTTGCTGCATTTGCTGGCTACGTACCGACACCATAGAGTCAAAAATATGCTCAGTTAATCCTTCGGGTAACGCGGGGCCTGTATTACGCACTGTTAATGTTGCTTTATTTTCGCTCTGCTTAAGGCCTACATTAATAGCCGTATTGGCTTCACTAAACTCCAGCGCGTTATTAATAAGTTTATCAAGCAGCTGAGCTATAAACTCCGGTGCACCTTGCATAGGTAATTTGTTTTGGCATACATCAAGCGTAAATAACTGGTTTGGGTAAGTAAGCTGATAGCCTTGCATGCAACCATTTATTACTTTTTGTAAATCAAAAGGCTCAGGCTCGTTGCTTTGAATACTCTGTTCAAGGCGAGTGGCTTCGCTCATGGTAGTTATTATTTTACCTAAGCGTTCAACGCCTTCGCTGGCGCGGTCGAGGTATTTTTGACTCAGCTCGTTCTGTGGCAAGCTTTGTAAGTTTTCGAGTGATGAGCGCACTACGGCAACCGGCGTGCGCAGTTCATGCGACAACCGCGACGACATATTTTCTAAGTAATCGGTATAGCCGCCAAGTCGGCTTACAATGTTTGAAAAACTACGAGACAGATCGCCAATTTCATCGTTAGCATCGCTGTAATTAATACTGCCGGTAACACGCCCTTGTGCATCAATTGCTTGTTCAGCTGTATCGCGCAGCCGCCTAATTCGGTTCGATATACGTGAGGCAAAAAAGAATAAAGTCACAGTACCAATTAGCATCACAGCTAAAATAACGTTAAACAGTTTTTCGAGTGACTTATTACGCAGCGTACGTACGCCGTTTGTGGTTTCCTCTGCTATTACTGCGCCAATTACTTGGTCTTGGATCCAAATAGGATAAGCGGCCGATAAAATAACGGCTTTGCTGTCGGGGGTTAAGCGCCAAGACGATGCTGGTTGTCCTTTTAATGCTTTCGCTAAATGTGTGCCCTGCATAGAAGCTACATCGTGCAGGGTATCTAAAAACTCATTTTCGGGACGCGTTAAAATTTTATAGTAAATTGGGTGTAAGTAATTTTGCTCAAAGCGCTGCCACCAAGTTTCAGGTGCTTGGTTAGCAAGTCCATCAGCCCAAACGCCATCTGCATTTTGAATAGTACCCGACTGCGCAAGTACGCGATGATGGTTATCGACCACCCAAATGCGGCTACCACTGTGGCCCATGCCTTTTAAAATACGGCTAATTTCTGGAGAAGGGACTAATACAGAGCCTAAATCGTTTGGGTTATTTAAGTTTGAGGTCGACATTATTTTAGGCTCTAACAATGCCTCTTTACTATCAATGTCAACAATGGCAAAGCCAAGTTTGTTGCCCAGCATGTTAATAGGAAAGCGCAGCTCTACGTTATATCCTGATTTGGTACTTTCAAAATAGCCCTGAATTTTTGTAAAAGGGGCTTTGGTATTTGCATCAAACGCATTAACCCAACCATCTTGGCGCGGCGCAATAATGTAAGTATTAAACTGACCGTCTGGCGTTTTTAGGCCAATTTGTAAATAATCGTTATTGGTAATACTTAAGCTATTTTTAGCGCGATAAATAAGGGTATTGTCGGTGACTTTAAATACGGCGTATAAGTAGTTATCAAATTTTCCCACCATATGATCAAACGATAAGTCACTGGCTTGATGTTTGTTATCTGTTTTTTGTAAGTAGCGCTTGTCGTAGTGCCAAAATAACGGCTGGTAGCTGTCCCAATCGTTAAGTTTACCGTCGAGCTGGATAGGGTTTTTAAGATTATAAGCGTATAAATCGCGGCCTTTTACTACTTGGTCTAAAAAGTTGGTTTGCTCGTCAAATAATGCCGGGCGCTCATGTAATGCAGTAGCAAGAGCACGAGTGGTGCCTACTAGGGTTTTTTCTTGGCCTTGGCGTAAAAACTTTTCCATTTCCCATACGTACTCGTAGCCAAGCCACGGTAGCAAAAACAAAAAACATGAAAGTAATATAAATTTACTGCGCAGACCAAATCGTAGCATTAGTGTTGTTCCCACCGATAGCCCATGCCATACACTGTATCTATGCAATCAAAGGAGCTGTCGAGTGCTATAAACTTTTTACGAATACGTTTTACGTGTGAAGTAATGGTGCTGTCGTCTACATAAATTTTTGCATCGCTCATTAATTCGTTACGGCTTTTAACATGGCCTGGTCGCTGGGCGAGTGAATGCAGCATCCAAAATTCGGTTACGGTTAAATCAACTAATTGTTGTTGCCAAAAAACCTGCATACGTTGCGTGTCGAGTGTTAACTGCCCGCGTGTTATGAGTGCATTTGCATCAGCGGGTTGTTCAAGTGCTTCCATTCGGCGAAATAGCGCACCAATACGTGCAGCCAAGTGAGCCAAGCTTATGTCTTTTGTTAGGTAGTCGTCGGCGCCCATGCGCAGGCCGCATACGGTATCTATTTCGCTATCGCGGGCGGTTAAAAAAATAATAGGCAGTGTTTTAGAAAGCGATCGCAATGTTTGGCACAGTAAAAAACCACCATCTATTTCATGGCCTAGGCCAATATCAACAATGGCTAAATCGGGCAGGGCATTTTTAAATGCAGCTTCAGCGCTGGCGCGATCGGCAAAGCCACTCACTTGGTAGCCCTGTAAGCTCAGCATTTCTATGTAGTTTTCGCGGATTGCGGGTTCATCTTCAATGATGGCTATTTTTTTCATTCTAATCATTATCCTATTGCCTCTGCTGTGCACTATATCGAAGTTCTTAACCTAAGTAAGGTTAAAAAGGCAATTGCCATTTTTTTGCCACAATTGCTCAGCAGTTTGCCATTTTTGCTCCCCTTTATTGCCACTTGAACTTGTTTTAATACACCCATCAAAACAAAACATCACAAATTAAAAAGTAAGTTTAAGGATCAAATCATGAAGAAGACATTAATTGCGTTAACACTGATTGCTAGTTTTTGTACTCCAGCAATTGCCTCAACATCTAACACGCCATCAAAAGAAGCCCATAAAGAAACGGCTATTGGGCTAGGTGCAGGCGCTATTATTGGCGGCGTAGTAGGCGGGCCAATAGGTGCGTTTATTGGGGCATTTGCCGGTGGTTTAATAGGTGATTCAAAAGTAGCTGATAACAAAATTGCAGAGCAAGAGCGTGCAATTACGGTTATGAAAGAAAAAACCAGCGATTACCAACACGTGCTTAACCACAATAATATGTTAGAGCAACAGCTAGAAGTGCTTGCCAATCAAAATGAGCAGTTAACTCAAGTTCAAATTAATAACTTATTGGCGATGACGGTGCAATTTAAAACAGGTTCAAGTGTTATTGCTCCGCATTTTGCACTGCAGTTAGACCAACTCGTTACCTTGTTAAACAATCAACCACAACTCGTACTTGATTTAAGTGGCTTTGCCGATCAACGCGGCGATGAGCAAGCTAACCTTTTACTTTCTAAAGCGCGTGTAAATGCCGTGCAAAGCTATTTAATAAAACACGGTGTGAGCCATAAACGCTTAAGCACGCAGGCATTTGGCGAGCAGCAAACATTGGCTAACAGCAACACGGTGGAAGATAACTTTTTTGATAGACGCGTAACGCTTACCACTCGCTCAATGAATAGTGTAAATGGCCAAACGGCGAGTAACTAAAACTATTTAAAACAAAGCGTTCGATGGAGTGATTTTATGTTGAGTAAACCAACCAAAATGCTTACTAAAGTAAGTATTTTTATATTCATAGCGATTGTGCTGTTAGTGAGCTTTAAAAGCCATGCGCAATCACCCAAGTTAGAACTTTTTGATAGCAATGGTGCGCCAGCAGGCCCAGCAATAATATTAAAAAGCGACGCCAATATGACCTTAACCGGCCTAATTAATCATGTTGTAGTAACGCAGACCTATCAAAACGAAAACCCGTTTGCAGTTAACGCGCGCTACGTTTTTCCATTGCCTGATGAAAGCGCCGTACATGCCATGACGATGCGTATAGGTGAGCGAGTCATTAAAGGCCAAATTGATAAAAAAGTGGAAGCTGAAAAAAAATACGAGAAGGCTAAAAAAGGAGGTAAGCAAGCGGCCCTTGTACGCCAGCAACGCGCCAATATGTTTATTACTAATGTGGCAAATATTGGTCCTGGTGAGCGAGTAATTATTGAGCTTGAGTATCAAGAAATAATTGATTACAGCAGCGGCACATTTGCTATTAGATTTCCGACTACTATTACACCGCGTTATCACGCGATTAGTGGTGAAGTTAATACTCAAAATCAAGCGCATGTTAATCCGCTCCCAACGGGATGGTTAAGCCCTGTTTACAGTATTAAAAGCAGTACTCAAAATGATAACGTACCAAGCAGCCAATTTAGCTTAAACATTGATATAGACGTAGGCTTAGAGCTGGTGGATATCAATTCTAAATTTCATAATGTTGATGTACAAAACACTGCGTTTGGGCAATATAAAATAGCGTTAAATGAGACAAATGCAGTTAATCGCGACTTTGTACTTGAGTTTAAACCGCTGCAAAAAGAGCAAGCTCAAGCCGCATTTTTTACTCAGCAGTTTGAAAATGGTGACCGATACGGCCTTGCTATGCTAATGCCACCAGGGGATCACTTTACACAAACTCAGCGATTACCTCGCGAAATGGTATTTGTAGTTGATACGTCTGGCTCTATGCACGGGCAATCTATGGAGCAAGCTAAAAAAGCCTTGTTTTATGCGCTGTCATTACTTGATAGCGACGACAGCTTTAACATAATTGGTTTTGATAACATAGTGACTCCAATGAGCGATAAATCACTTATAGCCAGCGACTTTAATTTACGCCGTGCAGAGCGATTTATTTATAGCCTAGAAGCCGACGGCGGCACAGAAATACAAGGTGCGCTTAATGCCGTACTTGATGGCAGCGAGTTTGATGGTTTTGTACGCCAAGTTGTATTTTTAACTGATGGTAGCGTAAGTAATGAAGACGCATTGTTCAAAAATATTCAAAGTAAATTAGGTGATAGCCGCTTATTTACAGTGGGTATTGGCAGCGCACCTAACAGCTTTTTTATGCGCCGAGCGGCAGATGTCGGTAAGGGCTCATTTACGTTTATAGGCAGCACAAGTGAGGTGCAACCTAAAATGCAGCAGTTGTTTGATAAGCTTGCACATCCGGCTATTACTAATTTGGCGCTAAGCGATGAAAGCGGTAACAACTTAGATTTTTGGCCATCACCACTACCTGATTTATATTTTGGCGAGCCTATCATGGTCGCTATAAAACTTAATAATGCTAAAAGTGTGGTACTTGCTGGGCAAACAGCACAAGGGCCTTTAAGTATTAAATTAAGTACACAAAATAGCTCAAGCGCTCAAGGTATAGCAAAACTGTGGGCGCGCCAAAAAATTAAGTCATTACTTTTATACAACGAGCAAAATACCGTTAAAGATGAAGTACAGGAGCTTGCACTTACTCATCAATTACTTAGCCCGTTTACTGCTTTTATAGCGATTGAACAAACTCAAATAAAAGAAGTGGCAGAGCAAACGGCGCAAGCTACTAATGCAGTACCACAAGGTATGGCAATGCGTTTACCACAAACAGATGGGCAAAGTAGGCTGCACATATTATTAGGCTGTATTTTATTATTAGGATTTGGCGCTCTTAAATTTAAACACAGAGCGAATCCCTAAATGAAAAGAGACTTAAAATGAAAAGGTGGCTAAGCGTGGGCTTACTAATAGCTGGGCTTGGATTATTTGGGCACGGCGCTTATATGCAGGCAAAAGCGTGGCTTGCTCAAGTATTAATTGAACAAGCATGGCAAGAGGCGCTTAAATCACCCGGGATTAAAGTAAGGCCGTGGTATTACGCCGACAGCTACGTTACTGCAAAGCTTGATTGGCCAAGTCATAATAAAACATTAAGTGTATTGGCTGGAGCGAGTGGTCGTAATTTAGCGTTTGCGCCTAGCCAATTTTTACCAGCAGGGGAGCTTGGCGGAAAAGAGTTTGGAAACGAAAAAGGCGCGCTAATAGCAGGGCATAACGACACCCACTTTGCATTTTTACAAAACGCAAAAGTGGGAGAGGCGTTTACTTTGCAACTGCAAAGTGGGGTGATACAAAATTATAAAGTAACGGGGATTGAGGTTATTCATCAATCTCAACATGACTTTTTACAAACACCTGGATTGTACTTGCTTACCTGTTACCCTTTTGATTCGCTTGCCTCAGGTACTGATTTGAGGTTGCTTGTATCTGCGCAAATGTCTTCGCCCGATTCACTAAGCGGTATATCAACCACAAGTTCTTGATGGCGCTGGCTTACCATTACACCAATAAATACCACAAATATACTCAGCCATTGCCATACGTTGAGCACTTCGCCCAAAATAATAGCTGACAAAATAAGTGTAAAAATAGGAATTAAATTAGAGTACGCAGCCGCGGTTAATACCGATACTTTGCTAATAGCATAATTGTACATGCCGTAGCCGCCAAGGGTTACACACGAACCTAAATACAAAATGCTCATAAGCGCGGTTAAGTCGTGTTGGTTTTCGCTTGGCAGGTCGATAAAAAACAAAAACGGTGCAAAAAACAAGCTGCCGCTAATACCTTGCAACGCAATTAAAGTCAGGGGCGAGTAGCGATTAGCTAAATGTTTAATACTTACGGTATAAAATGCAGCGCACACCATAGCCATCAACTCTAAAAAGTTACCCAGCAACGGGTTAGGTGCTTGGTCGGTACTTGGTGAAAGAAGCGTAAGTAAAATACTGCCGCCAATACACAGCGTAAAACCGACCACGATGGATTTACTTATGTATTCTTTAAGCAATAAAAAGGCAAGCAGCGCAATAATAATGGGCAAGCACGACACAATAACACCAGCCTGCGAGGCCGATGTGTATTCCATTGCATGGCCTTCAAATAAAAAGTACAAGCAAGGCTCAGCAAGTGACATACCCACTAAATACTTCCAGTCACCTTTTAAATACTCAAACCGAATAACGTAGCGCCATAAACAAAGCGACAAAACTAACGTGGTGAGCATGCGTAAAAATATCACCAATGCAGGGTCGTAAATGGCAATGGCGTATTTGAGCGCAATAAAAGAGCTGCCCCATAAAAAGGTGGCAATAATTAAACATAAACTGGCAGGCATAGAGAGTAATTTACATAATTTAATAAAATCAGATCCTAGCATGAATATTTTTAACTTGTTCAAAAATACCGAGCTGGTATAAATTAATTCATCTTTAATTAATCAGTAGTAAAAAGCACATGCAAAGGGAACAGGTAATAGTTGTAAAGCTTGGTACAAGCGTACTTACTGGCGGCACCGATAAACTAGATAAAGCACATATGGTTGAATTAGTACGCCAATGTTGCGAGCTTAAAAAACAAGGTCACCAGGTTATTTTAGTATCGAGCGGCGCGGTAGCTGCTGGGCGCGAACAACTATTAAAACCCTGTGGCAGAAGCTTAATTGATAAACAAATGCTTGCTGCAATTGGACAAGGTCAACTTATTCATATTTGGCAGAGCTTGTTTGGTTTATACGGGGTAAATGTAGGGCAAATGCTGCTAACTCGCGCTGATGTAGACGACAGAGAACGCTACCTTAATGCCCGCGATACACTCAATGCGTTATTAAATTACGACGTTGTACCCATCATTAACGAAAATGACGCTGTAGCCACGAGCGAAATAAAAGTAGGCGACAACGATAATTTATCGGCACTTGTCGCTATTTTGGCTAATGCTAATAAGTTACTGCTACTTACTGATCAAGAAGGGTTATTTACCAGCGATCCGCGCACAAATGCCGATGCCACCCTCATTGGCGAAGTAACACATATAAACGATGAACTGCGCCAACTTGCTGGTGGCAGTGGCACAAATTTAGGCACAGGCGGCATGGCGACTAAACTGCAAGCCGCCGATATTGCAAGGCGCGCAGGTGTAGAAGTTATTATTGCCAAAGGCGCAGGTAAAAACGTTATTTTAAAATGTATGAGTGACGAGTTACCAGGCACGCGTTTTTTAAAACTCACCGCCCCAAAAGATGGCCGTAAAAAATGGTTACTAGCAGGGCCTAAAAGTACCGGCCAAATTGTTATTGATACAGGTGCTATTACAGCGCTGCAAAATAAAGGCGCAAGCTTACTCGCTAAAGGCGTTACTAATGCATTTGGACGTTTTGAACGCGGTGATTTAATTGATTTAATTGATAATAAAAATCAAGTGATTGCACGGGGCTTAACGCGCTTTAGTAGTACCGAGGTAAATAAAATAAAGGGTGCGCACTCTAGTCAAATAGGCCAATTACTCGATTACGATAGTGGCGCAGAAGTACTTCATAGGGATGATATGGTATTGCTATAGAAGCACTTTTAGTAAATTAAATTACTTGAGTGTAATTCTCGCAGTATTACACTTTTTTGATTGTAAATTTGTGCTAAAATCTGGCTCCTTAAATTGTTGTAAGCAGAGCACAGAACATGAAATTAGTTCGTTGGTTTTTAGGTTGTATAATCTTATTCTTTAATTTTGTATTTACTCCTCGCAGTAAAAAGCGTGCAAGCGACGAGCAAGCACAGCTTGATCAGCAAACCTCACAATTTAAACTGTATCAATTTAAAGCATGCCCGTTTTGTGTAAAAGTACGTCGCGCTATTAAACGCGAAGGCTTAAACATAGAAACGCGTGATGCAAAAGACAATGAGCAATATCGTCAAGAGCTACTAGAACAAGGCGGCAAAGTTAAAGTGCCTTGCCTGCGTATAGAGCAAAACGGCCAAGTACAATGGCTGTATGAATCAAACGATATTATTGCTTACTTAAACAAAGTAGCTGCATAAACCACTTTTATTATCTCACTTATTTAAAGAGAATATACCATGACAATTCGCACCCGTGTTGCCCCGTCGCCAACTGGTGACCCGCATCTTGGCACCGCTTATATCGCCTTATTTAACTACTGTTTTGCTAAACAACAAGGCGGTGAATTTGTACTTCGTATAGAAGATACAGACCAAGTACGTAGCACGCCAGAGTCTGAACTTGCGATTATGGATAGCTTACGTTGGTTAGGGCTTGAGTGGGATCATGGTCCTGATGTGGGGGGCGAATTTGGTCCATACCGTCAATCTGAGCGTAGCGATTTATACAAAAAATACGCGCATCAGTTAGTTGACGATGGCAAAGCGTTTTACTGCTTTGCAACAAGCGAAGAGCTTGACCAAATGCGTGAAGAGCAAATGGCAGAAGGCTTGCGCCCTAAATACGACGGTCGTGGTTTAAACCATACAGATGAAGAAATTAAAGCAAACTTAGCAGCGGGCAAACCTTACGTTATACGTATGAAAATCCCAAGCGAAGGCACATTTAAGTTTAACGACTACCTACGTGATGAAATTGAGATTCCGTGGGAAAACGTAGACATGCAAGTGCTTTTAAAAGCGGATGGCTTTCCAACTTACTTTTTAGCGAACGTAGTTGACGATCACCACATGGAAATTAGCCATATTTTCCGTGGCGAAGAATGGATAAACTCAGCACCTAAGTTATTAAAACTGTATGAAGATTTTGGTTGGGAAGCACCAGTACTTGGTCACTTACCGTTATTACGTAACCCAGATAAATCAAAGCTATCTAAGCGTAAAAACCCAACGTCTATTAACTACTATAAAGAAATGGGCTACCTGCCAGAAGCCGTGCTTAACTATTTAGGCCGTATGGGTTGGTCAATGCCAGATGAGCGTGAAAAGTTCACGTTAAACGAGATGATTGAAAACTTCGACATGAAGCGCGTATCGCTTGGTGGTCCAGTATTCGACGTAGATAAATTAAGCTGGTTAAACGGCATGTGGATCCGCGAAAACCTAACCGACGAGCAGTTAATTCAGCGCTTTGTTGATTGGAAGTTTAATGGTGAGATGCTCGCTAAAATATTACCAGAAGTTAAAACACGTATTAATACGCTGTCGGATATGGTTGAGCTTGCAGGTCACTTTGTAGGCGGAATTCCAACATACGATCCAGCGCTTTTAACAGCCGGTAAAGCAGACGAAAACGTGATTCGCCAAGCGCTACAATTTTTTGTATGGCAGCTTGAAGGCTTACTTAGCTTTGAAAAGCCCGCTATTTTTGCAATTGCAAAAGAAGTAGCAACCTTCCACGAGCTTAAAATTAAAGACTTTTTAGAGCCAATATTTGTTGCCATTACAGGCAAAACATCAAGTACGTCAGTGCTTGATGCAATGGAAATATTAGGGTCTGACTTATCACGTGCTCGTTTACGTGTTGCACTTGCTCATTTAGGTATTTCTAAAAAGCAGGCTAAAAATATAGAGCGTGCGTACCGCGAATACCCAAGTGCATAATTACTAAATAATGCATTTTTAAAAGCCGAGCTTAGTAAAATAAGTTCGGCTTTTTTGTGTCAGGTTGTTTAGCTATATGACATGGCATTTTGATATTGTTTAACTAAAGTATTAGTACTCAACCCAATGATACAATAAGGCCTGTAAACCCATAGGAGGCAGTATGATTGCAACCGTTAAAAACAAAGCTATTTTTAGCAGTAATATATTTTCGATAAACCTTGTTACTTACCCAACTAATCATAGCGTAATGAACCATATTGACCCTGTGCAGCAAGGGCGCTATTACAAGCTCAATTTTGTATTAGAGCAACCTAAAACAGGTGGGGTATTTAAATGCTCAAAATGCATTATAAATTTATTTAATCGCGTGTATTTGTTTAGACCCGATAAGCACGAGCACAGCGTATCTAAAATCGAGTCTGGAAAGCGTGTGCTGCTTAGCTTTGCGCTTAATATATAATTTGCACCTTTACTTATTAATAGTCGAAAGCTTGCCCGGTGCATAAAATAGATAAATCGCAATACGATACAGACGTTTCGCTACAAGAATTAATAGTAAAAGCATTGCCGCCTCTGCGCATGGCATCTTCTTTAAGTAAATCAATCGCGTTTGATTTAGAGCGATTATAGCTTACATTGTTGTTACCCATACCGTCGCCATCACAGCTTTCACCTTCTATTCGCCCTAAGAGTGTAGCGCCACTTTCATGGGCTTCTTGGTCGCTATAAAACTGCCGTAAATCTCTTTTATTAACGTAAGTACCAATTTCTTGAGATAAAACGTCGTTGTTTATATCTGTATGATAAGTCATGCCTGAACAACCCGTTATTGTGGCGAGCACGGTTATTGCCGTTATAAAACGTAGCATATTTATTAGTCCCTTAATTTATTATTTAAAGTAGTAAATTACTAACAAAATCAAATGCGGGCAATGTTTACTACTAAGTAAATTGTTAGCATTTGTAAATGTATTTAGATTTTATTGAGCATAGGATAAGTAAACAAAAAGAAGTGGCAAATATTAACCAACCAATGGCATAAAATAGCCCACTCTAAGCGCTGCGTTTTATAAAAAACATAGCCATACCCCAAGCCTGCAATAAATGAAACCAATACATAGTTAATTCCTCCAGCAAAATGTGCCAAAGCAAAAATACCTGCAGTAATTACAGGGGCAAGTATTGCTAAACGGGTAGGTGTAATTATTTTGCTAAGCTTAGTTTGTAGTAAACCTCGAAATAAAGCTTCCTCGGCAACACAGGTAAATAAAAGATTAATAGCAATAAAGGCTAACCAAAAGCCAGGAACCTTAGGGTTAAAGCTTACAAGTCCAAGCATTAAAGCCGCAGTGAGCGCAGCTAAAACAGTAGCAATAATTATTAAACTGGCTTGTTTAACGTTTAATGGGCCCGCTTTATTAGAGTCTGCTTTTAAAGTTTTTTTATTCGAATAAAAGTAAGCACAAAGAAATAACCCAGCCATAGCTTTATCAAAATTAGCATAAAGGGTAAAAGTAATCGCATCGCTGGTAATACGCTCGTTTATAACAATGGGGAGGTTATTAAAACCAGGCACCCAATGAAGTGCTAATGCTAATGAGGAAACTATAAACACAGTACTTAATATAGCGCGTATTATTGCACGCTTTGTATTTAGCACACAGTAGTATAAAACAACGTAAAGCCCAATGAACAGCAGAGCATATAAATTTATATAACCTTGAAAATATGCACTTACAACACTTAAAGCTAGTAAGTAGTGCCAAAGGGGTTGCCGCATTATTGATATTTTGCAGTACGGAAATACACATATAATTGATAGCGCTAATAAATAAAAGGTCATTGTTTTTTATTGCTCTGTTTTATTTAGCAACTAATCTAACAGATTCGACCTCTCAGTATTTTTTTTCTGGTAATATAGATAGGTTATAAGCAGTTTAAGCAGTGAACAAACTATGTTAAGTCCTTTTTTTCAGCAGCATGCTGATTATGTTTCTATCTCTCGTGAGCAAGGTTGTCGATTCGCTAAATGCGTTGCTGACGATTACAATCCACTCCACGACAAAGATGCCAAAAAGTTTTGCGCGCCAGGAGACTTACTTTTTTCATTGGTACTAGACCGCTACGGTATTAGTGAACAAATGGAATTTACTTTTGCCGGTATGGTTGATGAAAACACCAAACTTAATTTTCCTGAGGGAGCTGATGAGTTTGATGTAACCAATGGCGAAAAAGTTATTTTAAAGGTAAAGCGCAAAGGTAAAACCAGCCAATGCCCAGCACTGACTAATAGCCTAATAAAAAATTATGTTGAGTTTTCTGGTACTACTTTCCCGCATGTAATTATTCCATTAATGGGTAAGCAAGAGGTAATGATTAACCCTGCTCGCCCAATGATTATTTACGAATCAATGCTTATCAACCTTGATAATCTTGATATTACAGAACCAGAACTTGAGTTTGCAGAGCCTAGTTTTGAGTATGCCGGTAAGCGCGGAAAAATCACACTACGTTTTAACCTGTTGGAAAACGGCGTTAAAGTGGGTAGTGGTGAAAAGCATATGGTAGTTTCGGGTATACGCGAATACTGCCAAGCAACAGTTGATGATTTAATCGCGTTTTACAACGAACGTAAAGCGACACTAAAGCCAGCTTAAAGCTACAGAAAATTATAAAAGGCGCTAAATACAACTGTTATTTAGCGCCTTTTTTATTGGTTTTTTATTGTTTTAGCGCTAAAGTGAAAGTGAGCAACCACGATTAAATACTTTTCTGGACTGGTTAATTTACGCAGTACAGTAATATGCGTACAATAGCGCTCTTTGTTATTTTAAAGCTAAGCCTATGTCTGCCACTACGTTCTCATCACTTAATCTCGACCCGTTATTATTAACAGCGATTGAGCAAAATAATTACACCCAGCCTACCGCAATTCAGATTAAAACTATTCCGCCTATTTTAGCCGGAAGTGATGTAATGGGCAGCGCGCAAACAGGTACGGGTAAAACCGCCGCCTTTGTTTTACCTTTATTACATAAGCTTTTAAATACCCCAAAAAAAGATGAGCCAGGCATTGCTCGCGTTGTAATTTTAACGCCAACCCGTGAGCTTGCTCAGCAAGTATTTGCAAGCTTTGAAAAGTACGCACAAGGCACTAACATTAATGGTGCTTTAGCGTATGGCGGCGTAAGTATTGGTCCACAAATAAAAGCACTTAAAACAGCCCAAGTTATAGTGGCAACACCTGGGCGTTTACTTGATCATATAGTTAAAGGCAGTGTGGTACTTTCAAGCGTAGACTCCTTAGTGTTTGACGAAGCTGACCGCATGCTTGATATGGGCTTTATTGATGAAATTAGACGTATATTGCGCCATATCCCGGGCGATCGCCAAACTTTACTATTTTCAGCTACGTTTGATGACAGCGTGTTTGAACTCAGTAAAAAACTACTTAAAAACCCAGAGCTAATTGAAGTTGATAAACGTAACTCAGCTGCGGTTGAAGTAGAGCAAGTTATTTACGCTGTAGATGAGGATCGTAAGCGCGAACTTGTATCGCACATGATTGGCATGAAAAACTGGCGCCAAGTGCTTATTTTTACTCGCACAAAACAAATGGCTGATCAGCTCGCTAAAGAAATGTGTAAAGACGGTTTAAAAACCGAGTCAATCCATGGCGACAAATCACAAGGCGCGCGCGACCGCGCACTACAAAACTTTAAAGAAGGTATTACACGCGTACTTGTTGCAACCGATGTAGCTGCGCGTGGTTTAGATATTTCTACACTTAGATACGTAATTAACTTTGAACTACCTTACATTGCCGAGGATTACGTGCACCGTATTGGCCGTACAGGTCGTGCTGGTGAACAAGGACTTGCTATGTCGCTGGTAAGTCTTGATGAGCAATGGCTGCTAGAAGAAATTGAAGTACTACTCGATACGCGTCTAACGCCGCAGTGGTTAGAAGGTTACGAGCCAGATCCTAATAAAAAGCCAAAAGACAATCGTAAAAACACCAATAAGTCGCGAAAAGATCGTGATAAAAAACGCATCACTGGTAAAAGAGAGCCAAGTAGACGTCGTAAATAATAGCTTTTACTTTGCTTTTTTGCCTATACTGGAGCTAATAAGTCGCTGAGGTAAAGCAATGTTTGAAATTGATCAATGGGCATTTTCTGGTATTGATGGCCAAATATCTTTGCATAAATGGCAAAAAACAATCGACCTTATAACGGGGCTTTTTTCAGCCCCGTCTGGTTATATAGTTCAGGCAACAAGCAAAGGCTATCGCGTTGTTATTAGAAGTAACGAGGGTGGCTCTAACTTTGAGACCAACCCTATACTCCCTCCTCAAACTCCTCTGTTTTGTCGCCACGTAGCTGAAACTAACAATACATTATATGTTAATGATGCAAGTAATAATGATGCATGGAACACCCTACCAGAAGTAGTTGAAGACGGTGTTGAATCCTACCTAGGTTTACCCATTCATTGGCCTGAAGGCGAAGTGTTTGGCACGTTATGTTTAAAAGACACTAAAATAACAAGCTATACCGATGAATACTTTGAACTCATAGAACAGCTACGCGATTTGATTGAAGACGACTTAGCGCTTGTTTATAGCTATGAGCAAATGCGTGAAATAGCCATGTTAGACTCATTAACGAATATTTATAATCGCCGAGCACTTAACTTACTAGCTCAGCAAAAGCTTAACTTAGCACTGCGTTTAGGCTTTGACGTGTGTTGTTTGTTTATCGATATAAACGACTTTGAAAAATTAAACGACACCTGCGGACATGAAGTGGGCGACAAAGCCTTAATTATATTGGCAGATACGCTAAAAACGCATTTAAGAGATGCCGATATAGTAGGGCGCTTAGGTGGCGATGAGTTTGTTGCAGTAATGCAATTAAGCGATAAGAGTAAAATTAATTACATCATGGATAAAATATCCTCTGAGTATTCAAAAGCTTTACTCAAAGAAGACGTTTGCGATTTATCGCTCAGCATAGGTTATAGCTTTACTAATAAACAAAAGCAGCCTTTTGAAATGCTATTAAATGATGCAGACCACGCAATGTATAAAAATAAACAAGCGTACAAGCTCGCTAAAAAAGCGCAGTAATAAAAATAACTTAAAATTTAATTACGTAGTTTGAGTTGATTTTACTTAATTCATTTTTAATTAGCTAAAAAGGTATTATGAAAAATTGTATTTATCACTGTTTCCTTTTAACTTATTAATCAATGTAACTACATCAACTAGGGGTTGAATATTATGCGACTAGTGGTTAAATTATTCTGAAATAACCTTAAAATAATAAGCTCTTTTTTATGTTTTAATCATTCATCAAGAGCTTATTTATTTAGATATTTATTACAATAGTGCATGGAGGGCGTAATGAAGCCTAAGCAGATTATTATTATTCGTCATGGGCAATCTCAAGCAAACATAGATAAAGGGATGTATGAGCATACTCCTGATCATTTAGTTAATTTAACTGAATCAGGTAAAGAGCAATGTATAAAAACGGGTGTAAAACTAAACGAACTGCTAGCAAATAAAAATGTAACTGTGTGGTCCTCACCTTATAACAGAGCAAGGCAAACAACTGAGTTAATCACCTCTGAGCTAAAAAGTAATATTAAATATAAAGAAGATCCTAGATTACGTGAACAAGATTGGGGGAATTTTTATACAGAAGATGAGGCTCGTCTTAAATATGAAGATCGCAAAAGGCATAGTTACTTTTTTTATCGTATAGAAAATGGTGAATCAGGTGCAGATGTATATGATCGAATTTCTACGTTTTTAGAAACGCTGTATCGCGATTTTTCTCAAGATAATTGGACCGATAGTCTTGTTATTAGTACACATGGTATTACAGCTTTAGTCTTTTTAATGCGTTATTTTCATTGGTCGTATGAACAATATGAAGAAGCTGAAAAGTTTTTTAACTGTGGGTTTGTTGTGCTTGAGCTCGATGAAGAATCAGAACGATATCATTTATCAATTGATATGCGAGAAGGCATTGATAGTGTACTTGAATCTGATTTATGAAAGGTAAAATGTAAAAAGGAACTTAATGCTGGAATTATCGATAATTAATTCAAAACCCATAGCTGATCATATTTTAGAGATATATTTTAGTGATGGGCATAAATGTTTGGTTGATTTTCATCCATTTATTTTCTCTGTTGGGCACCCAGATTATGATATTTATAAACAGAGAAGGCATTTTCTCAATTATAAAATTGTAGATGGGAATTTAAATTGGGACGATTATAAAATGATTTTTCCAGTAGCAGACTTGTACAGTAATCGACTTGTTAAGAGTAAGTGATTTACTATTTATTGTCGTAATATTCAGTTGAATAGCAGATTGAATATTAAAATATTGAGAAGTTTAATTATTTATCTGATATAGATAAAATGAAAGAAAAGCTACCTTTTATAAAGTTTACTTATATAAAGTCAACATAGAAAAAGGAGGTTCGTCATGACTCATGCCACAAAAACTTGGCTGGTTTTTTCTGCGATAGGTTTTATTTTTTCATTAGCAATAATAAGCTTATTTGAAACGCTCCCTAGCATTAGATTTATATCTGATGAGGGAATTATTTTTGGTGTTATGTGCTCATCGATGGGGTTTGCCTTAAAAAGGCTTGAGAGTAATAACCAAAAATAGCTTTCATGGATAGCTTAAGCTGCAAATTTTTACTTGTACTTATTAATTTATTTTTCAAAGTACGGACATAAAAAAGCAAGCCATGAGGCTTGCCAAGAAGGGTGTTAATTAGCTCTAACCTAGCTTTTAAGCTATTAGCTTTTCCGCAAGGTTCAATTCCATAATGGCTTTTAATAAACGGTATAAATTAATTGACGCGTCAATTTCTTCTTTACGGTTTGTTAAGCTTTCAATATTTAAGCCCAGCGGTACATCTAAATGCGCACAGCTTTTAAGTATTAAGTCGAGGTTTTCGCGGCAAATACGGACTGATTCGCTTAATGTATTGTCTGCATCAAGCATGCGCCATTTAGTTGCCTCTGGCACTGAGATACCCAACCATTGCATAAACTCTAAGGTTTTTTCGCCGCCGCACGGGGTAAACGTTAATATAATACGTTGAGGTGTAATACCCTGTGCTTTACATGTACGTGCGTAGCTAGTAATTAGCTCTATAGTCGCTTGTGCATCGTAAACAGCTTGCGATATAAAAAACTGACAACCTTGTGCTGTTTTTTCTATTAATCGTTCGTGCTCATTTCGTTTACTTGAATGGCGCTCGGCAATCGTAACGCCACCTAAAAAGAAATCATCTGATTGCTCAGCCATCGCTTTATACGCATCTGGCAGGCTTAGCTTTATATCGCCTATCGATGATGGGCTACCTACTAAAACAACATTTTGTAAATCGTAGTCGTTTTTAGTTTCACTTAGCCAATCTTTAAATTCGCCTACGCCACGCTGCGCCACACTTTTATAAGTAATCACATCTTGTGCAGATAAATTACGAAGTAAATGGCTGTATTCACGCGGATCAACGGTTTGTTTAAACGCAAATGGGCGGTCTTGATTGGTTCGGCTGCTTTCGTCTTGAATGTCGTAAATTATCACGCCGTCGTATTCAATTTCGTGTAAGCGACCTAATAGCTTTTCTGCAATGGTTTTTAATTGCGCTTTATCGGTGCCAATTTTAGGCGGGGTAGTACCAATAAGATAAACACCTTGATTGGTGTCCACTATCTTCTCTTTTAGTGATAAAGCCATAATCCTCATTCCAGCTAAGTTTGTTTTGATGGATTTAATATAGCAGCCATTTAGACGTCTAGATAGATTTATTTAATGAAAGTTTTTCAACTAACATGATGTTTATTCATATTGCTTGTTCCCATAATTTATAATTGACACAGTTGTTTACATAATAAATTCCCTTTGGGCTCTTATATTTATTGGCTTTGGGGCATAATCGAGAGTGAGTTAGTAATACATCTGACAACAAATTTGCTCAATTTAAAAAGGGACAACAATGAAATTTAAATTATTAGCAACCAGCTTAGCGGTATCGCTGGCGTTAACGGGTTGCGCCATGCAACAAAACCAAAGCACGCAAACAACAGCACAACAAGAACAAGTAAATAAAGCTGATGATCGTGTTTTTTCGCAAGATTATTTAATTGAAAAGCTAGAAAACGGCTTACGTGTCATGGTTGTTAAAACCGATTACCCTGATGTAGTGTCGCTGCAAATTCCGGTATCGGTTGGATCGCGTAACGAAGTTGAAGAGGGCAAAACAGGCTTTGCTCACTTTTTTGAACACATGATGTTTAAAGGCTCACAAAAATACCCTGAAGATGTGTACTCAGACATATTAAAAAATTCAGGTGTTGATAACCGCGCTTATACAACAAACGATTTTACAAACTACCATTTAAACTTTTCAAAGCAGCATCTTGATAAAGTACTTGAGCTTGAAGCTGATATTTTTCAAAACTTAACTTACACCGAAGAGCAATTTAGAACAGAAGCACAAACGGTAAAAGGTGAGTACTTAAAAAACAACGCGAGTCCAATTCGTAAATTATTAAGCGCTGTACGCGAAGAAGCGTTTGATAAGCACACGTATAAACACACCACTATGGGCTTTTTTAAAGACATAGAAGCCATGCCAGATCAAATGGCGTACGGGAAAGAGTTTTTTGCTAAGTTTTATAAACCTGAGTATGTGTCACTTGTTATTGTGGGCGATGTAGATCCACAAGCAACAATGGCAATGGTTAAAAAGCATTGGGGCAGCTGGAAAAAGGGTAACTATGTTGCTGACATTAAAGCAGAGCCTGTTCAACAAGCACCAAAATATTTGCACCAGCAAGATGAAGCGCTACCAGGGCATTGGTTACTTGTATCTTACAAAGGCGCTGCGTGGGAGCCTGCTAAAAAAGACAGAGCGGCACTTGATTTAATCTCACAGCTTTATTTTTCAAATAATTCAGATTTATATCAAGAGCTAGTGGTCGACAAACAAATTGCCAGCCAAATGTTTACCTATAACCCAGAGACTAAAGATCCGGGTTTATTACACGTATTTGTTAAAGTAGAAAATGCAGATGATTTAGCCACTGCACGCGATGCCATTAACCGAACTTATGCAAAAGCACGCACTGAGCTTGTTGATGAGCAAAAGCTCAGTGATTTAAAATCGAACCTTAAATACAGTTTTATTAATGGCTTAGACTCATCGCAAGCGATTGCATCAACTCTTGCCAGCTACATGCATTTTGAGCGCGATCCTGAGGTTATAAACCAGCTGTATAAATCGGCAGATAACATTACCAGCGCAGATATTAAAGCCGTTGCTAATAAATACTTTACTGATAACGCACGTACCACATTAACAATGTCGGCACTTGATAAAGCCCCAGGTTTTGAGCAAGAAGTTGATTTAAATGCGCTTACTGCAAAGCTTGAACAAGCACCTGCGGCACCTGTATTTAAAGTACTTGATAAAACGAATAGCTCGCCATTAATTGATGTTAACTTTTTATTCAATACCGGTGCGGCTGCCGACCCACAAGGCAAAAAAGGTGTTGCTGCGTTAACTGCGGCTATGCTTGCACAAGGTGGCTCAGAGGCGACAAGCTATAAAGATATTCAAAAAGCACTTTATCCGCTTGCGGGTAGCTTTGGCTATCAAATAGATAAAGAAATGCTGTCGTTTCAAGGGCGTATTCATAAAGATAATGCGGCGCAGTGGTATACACTTGTGAGCGATCAATTACTAAACCCAGGTTTTAGAGATGACGACTTTAAACGCCTTAAAAAAGAAATGATCGACGGTATTAAATCAGGCTTAAAAGCATCTAACGATGAAGAGCTAGGCAAAGAAGTGCTATACAGTGCGCTTTACAAAAATCACCCTTACGAAAGCTACAACTATGGTGATATTTCGGATTTAGAAGCGCTGACCCTTGATGATGTTAAAGCGTTTTATAACAGCGAGCTTACGCAATCTAAGTTAACGGTTGGTTTAATTGGGGCTGTGCCTGCAAAACTTAAAGCTAAAATGATGAGCGATTTTGCAACGCTACCAAAAGGTGAGCAAAGCCGTTTAAGTATTCCTGATGCACCAGCGCTTAAAGGTCATCATGCAACTATTGTAGAAAAGTCAGCGCAATCGACGGCGGTATCGTTTGGTTTCCCTATTGATACAATAAGAAGTAGCGAAGACTGGACAGCCCTTTGGCTTGTGCGTTCGTACTTCGGTGAGCACCGTAGTTCTAACAGCTTTTTATATGAGCGCATTCGCGAAACTCGCGGCATGAACTATGGCGATTACGCATACATTGAATACTTTCCACGTGGTATGTTTCAAACCAAGCCTGATGCAAACCTAGGGCGCTCTGAGCAAATTTTTCAAGTGTGGTTACGCCCACTTCGCTCTAATAACGATGCGCACTTTGCAACACGCACAGCCTTGTTTGAGCTAGATAAGCTAATTAAAAATGGTATGAGCGAAGATGACTTTGAAGCAACGCGTAACTTTTTAATTAACTTTGTGCCGCAAATGGTGGCAAGTCAAAATCGCCAATTAGGTTACGCACTTGATAGCGAATTTTACAACACAGATAGCTTTGTAAGTTACGTAACTAATAAACTTAAAACGCTAAGCGTTGCTGATGTAAATCGCGTAATCAAAGAAAACTTACAAACAGACAATGTTCAATATGTGTTTATAACCGCAGACGGCGCTGATATGCAAAAACGTTTAGTGCCTGAGCAAACATCGCCAATGGTTTACAACACTAATAAACCTGCTGAGTTGGTTGCTGAGGATAAAGTGATTGCCGATTATAAATTAGCAATTCCTGCAAAAAATATTGAAGTGGTAAAAGTTGAAAAAGTATTTCAATAATTTAAGTGGTTTTTAATGGTTGGAAAGTGCCCTAACTTATGGGGCACTTTATATCTTTAAGGACTCTGTAGTAGGGTCCTTTAATTAATGAAACGCGCATCATATATTTTGATGGCAATACCAATAATCATAATTATTAAACTAATGAGAAGTAATATATTTATTCCACGCTTTTCTTTATTTTTTAATTCAGAGTCATCACTCATTTTGAATTCCTCATTTCTATTTTTTATGTAAAAAATCAATAAAACTAAATATAGCTTAGCTCGGTATAATGAACAAACTTAGCTTAAATCCTAATTAATTTAGCGTTTTTACGCCGTCAGCTGTACGTCAGTCCGTATTTTGTCATATGATAGGTGAGCTTTCGTATGTTGCTAGCTTTTGATTTTTTTTATTAATTTATTATATTTTAAGTATGTATTGGTCATTTTAGCTACTGTCGTATGACTTAATCTAAAAAATAGGTACGTATTTAAAATATCATTTCTGGGTGCTAGTTATATCTAATAACCAGAACAAATAACTAAGGGATTAACACCTTAGTGCTTAAATCCGTTAGACTTGGGAAAAGGCTATTTTATATCAACTTAAGGCAGTGCAGTATTATGCGTCATGCAATTTGGCAACAGCTTCGCGACGAAGCTAACGATGTAGTAAAACGTGAACCATTATTAGCAAGTCATGTTTATTCATGCATTTTGAATCATGATTGTTTAGGTTCGGCATTGAGCTTTATTGTTGCTAATAAGTTGGCTGATGCGGTGGTATCGGCATTCACTATCCGAGAGCTGTTTGACCAAGCATTTGTAAAATGTGACCGTATGCTATCTTTTGTTGCCGAGGATATTAAAGCGGTAAAAGACCGCGACCCTGCATCAGAAACCTATCTTACGGTTATATTAAATCTAAAAGGTTTTCATGCTATTCAGGCACACCGTTTGGCTAATTGCTTGTGGCAACAAAACCGCAAAGAGTTAGCGCGCTTTATTCAAAGCCGTAACTCTGAAGTGTTTGGGGTTGATATTCACCCAGCATGTAAAGTAGGTAAAGGCATTATGTTTGACCACGCAACCGGTATTGTTATTGGTGAAACAGCGGTAATTGAAGATAATGTATCAATTTTGCAATCTGTAACGCTTGGCGGTACAGGTAATGAGCAGGGCGATCGTCATCCTAAAATTAGAGCGGGTGTATTAATTGGCGCTGGCGCTAAAGTGCTTGGTAATATTGAAGTAGGTGAGGGCGCACGAATTGGTGCGGGCTCAGTTGTACTTAGCAATGTTCCACCACACACAACCGCTGTTGGCGTACCCGCTAAAATTATTGGTCGACCGGATTGTGAGTGTCCGGCGCAAAGTATGAACCAAAACTTTTTAGCAAATCCTGAGCCTGAAAACGAATCGCACACGAGTGCAATGCTATAAGTAATTAAAAATAATAAAACTTAAAAGGAATTAACATGAACAAGAATAGTTTATTGGCTCTAGGGATTGGGTTTATTGCGGGTGTAGGTTTAACTTGGAGCTACTTTAACGCAGCTTCAAGTCATCCAGAATCTGTTAAGTCGCAGCCAAGTTATGAAAAACAGCAAAAGCTTCATACTGAACAACAAAGTAATGAAGTATTAAGTAATGCAGACTCTGCAGTACCTGAGCAAGATGCTAGTATAGAGCCCGCTGAAGACACGCCTCCAACCTATTCAGAAACCCAAATGCTTGATGAGCTACCTTTAGAAGATCAAGTAACTCAGCTTAAGCAGCAACTTGCTGAGCAGAAAGCGACAGTTAAAAGTATTTTAAAGCAAATGAGAGGTCCTTCAGATTTTGAGAAGATCTTACGTGATAAATTTGAAAAGCAAACGCGTGACGAAGAATGGGCTTATCGTACTGAAATGGCATTACAAGATTTTTTATTAACAGCTGATTTAGCGATTATACCCGATGTTGTTAGCGCAAAATGTAAAACGACGATATGTGAATTTGAACTTGCCGCACCCGCTGATAACGACACATTTGATAATTCTCAATGGCGAGAGCTAAACGACAAGTTGATGAAGCAAGAGTTTTGGCAACAATTTAAAAGCACTACCTCCACATCAAGCGATAGCGAGCTTAAATTGTTGCTAAGTACAGAGTTTTAAGTAATACCAACTTTATGTAACAGGTATAACCTGTGATTCTATAGAGCCATCAACTAGCTCTGTAATCAAAACATCGCCTGTTTTAATTCGCCCCACAGATTTAACCACTTTGCCTTGTTGTGTTTTAGTGATGCTATAACCGCGCGCTAAAACATTAAGCGGACTTACTGAATCTAACCTGCTTGCTTGCAGTGCTAAGCTATTATTCGCTTGCTGTAACTGATGCTGTATAGCTTGATTTAGCCTAGCTTGTAATTGCGAAAGTTGATGGCTTGCTGTAGCGAGTTTTTTATCGGGTGATTGGCGCATTAAACGCGGCGTTAAGTTATTGAGTGTGCGTTCTTGTTGGTATAAACGATTACGCATCGCCTGTTGCAGCGCAATGCTTAGCTCATCCAAACGTTGTGATTTTTGATTAAGCTGATTACGCGGATGACATAAATTAAGGCGGTGTTGTAACTGCGTTGCTAGTGCGCGCTTGTCGGCAATGCCGTGCTTAAACGCGTTAGATAAACGATTAACTAATTGCGTTACTTTGTTGTGTAACTCTTGCGTATTTGGGCTTACAAGCTCAGCTGCGGCTGATGGGGTCGCTGCACGAACATCAGCAACGTAATCGCTAATAGTGGTATCTATTTCGTGGCCTACCGCACTTACTATGGGTAATTCACTTTTGAAAATAGCGCGGGCGAGCTGTTCGTGATTAAAACACCATAAATCTTCAAGTGATCCGCCGCCTCGCCCTAAAATAAGTACGTCTACTTCATCACGTGTGTTGGCTAATTCAATTTGGTTAATTAAATGCACGTGCGCTTCTTTGCCTTGTACCATAGCAGGGTAAATGATGACTTCTAGCTGCGGTGCACGGCGTTTGAGTACCGTTAAAATATCTTTTATAGCAGCGCCGGTTGCTGAGGTAATAACACCAATGCGATTAATATTTTGGGGCAATGGCTGTTTGTGAGCAGAGCTAAATAATCCTTCGGCGGCTAAACGCATTTTAAGCGCATCAAATTCTTGTTTTAGCTGGCCTTCGCCTGCGGGTTCCATATGCTCAACAATAAGCTGGTAGTCACCGCGAGGTTCATAAAGCGATACACGCGCTTTTACTGTAACTTGTGCGCCATTTACAGGGCGGTAGCTTTGGTTGCGATTATTGCCTCGCCACATGGCGGCTTTAATTTGTGCTTTATCGTCTTTTAACGAAAAGTACCAATGTCCAGATGCAGGGGTAATAAAGTTAGAAATTTCGCCCGTGAGCACTAAAGATGCAAAACCTTGCTCAAGGATTGTGCGAATTTCTCTATTAAGGCGTGAAACGGTGTAAACCGCCTGCGAAGGCTTCGAAAACATAAAAAACAACCTAAAACTATTTATAAAGCAAGGGTCTATTGATCTTTGCAGGTTAAAATTTGTTCAAACTAAGGGCGATTTAATCGCGGCGCGAGGTTTGTAACCTAGTGGGCTAAGTAAAAACCGAGTAACAAAGAGTTAATCGCCCCTAGGCTGAACCCTTTGGGCAGCGCTTGTTTGGCATTGATGCTACGTTATCGCCTATTTATGGGGAATAACCACACTACATAGGCTCTGCCTTGCCTAAATACCTAACAAACTGCTGCAAATTTAACCTTAAAAGGCCAATAGACCCTATATTATCATAAATATTTGCGAAATATTATTTACTCATGCCAACAACGCTGTTAAAATTTGGCCGCAATTCCTTATCTTAGAACCACATGTGAGAAGTTGCCAAAATGCTTAGAATCGCTAAAGAAGCTCTTACCTTTGATGACGTACTTTTAGTACCTGGTCATTCTACTGTTTTGCCACACACGGCAAATATTTCAACTCGCTTAACGCGTGGTATCAAACTTAACTTGCCGCTTATTTCAGCATCTATGGATACTGTTACAGAAGCTCGTTTAGCTATTGCCCTTGCGCAAGAAGGTGGTCTTGGTTTTATTCATAAAAACATGACTATTGAAGAACAAGCGAAAAACGTACGTAAAGTTAAAACCTACGAAGCAGGTATTGTTTCATACCCTGTAACGGTTACTGCCGATTTAACAATTGCAGATGCAATTGAGCTTTCGCACGAAAAAGGTTTTTCAGGCTTTCCGGTTACCGATAGCAATAATGTGCTTGTAGGCATTGTTACTAGTCGTGATATGCGTTTTGAAACTAAGCTTGAACAGCCTGTTTCTACCGTTATGACTAAAAAAGAAAAGCTTGTTACCGTTAAAGAAGGCGCAGCACGCGAAGAAATTTTAGGCTTAATGCACGAACACCGCATTGAAAAAATCCTTGTTGTTGATGATGAATTTAAACTTAAAGGCATGATCACAGTAAAAGATTACCAAAAAGCCCAAGACAAACCTGACGCATGTAAAGACGACCAAGGTCGTTTACGTGTAGGTGCTGCTGTAAGTGTTGGTGCAGGTACTGATGAGCGTATTGCTGCATTAGTAGAAGCGGGTATTGATGTTTTACTTATCGATACATCGCATGGTCACTCTCAAGGTGTTATTGACCGTGTTACTAAAACGCGTAAAGAGTACCCAGACTTACAAATTATTGCAGGCAACATAGCAACAGCTGAAGGTGCGATTGCACTTGCTGATGCGGGAGCGGATGCAGTTAAAGTAGGTATCGGCCCAGGTTCTATTTGTACTACACGTATTGTTACCGGTTGTGGCGTTCCACAAATTACCGCTATTTCAGATGCTGTTGAAGGCTTAAAAGGTCGCGACATTCCTGTTATTGCTGATGGTGGTATTCGTTTTTCTGGTGATATTGTTAAAGCACTTGTTGCTGGTGCATCGTGTGTAATGGTGGGTTCACTTCTTGCTGGTACTGAAGAAGCACCAGGTGAAGTTGAATTATACCAAGGCCGTTATTACAAATCTTACCGTGGTATGGGCTCATTGGGCGCGATGGATCAAAAAGAAGGTTCATCAGATCGTTACTTCCAAAAATCAAACGAAGCAGACAAGTTAGTACCTGAAGGTATTGAAGGTCGCGTAGCTTACAAAGGTCCTATTGCAACGATTATTCATCAGCAAGTGGGCGGCCTACGAAGCGCTATGGGCTTAACGGGTTGTGCAACAATTGAAGAGCTAAATACAAAACCGCAATTTGTACGTGTTACTTCAGCTGGTATGGGTGAGTCGCACGTTCATGATGTGCAAATCACTAAAGAAGCACCAAATTACCGCTTAGGTTAAGCAGCGTAATTAATTTAATATACTGGGCTTGCTTTGCAAGCCCTCTTTTTAGTCGTTTATATAAATACCAATTGCATTAATAAAGTGGTCAATTATTGCGACAGATAAATGGCTCAATAACGAGGCAAAAATTTCGACTTTTAGTTTCTTCTAAATAAGAAGTTTTTAACGTGGTTAGAGAGTTATTTAGCCTGCAAAAATTAGTAATGTTTAATAAAATTGGTATTCAAAGCGGCATTTAGCATCAGACTTTACGAGATACTCCATGAGCAAAGATATTCACGATTCACGAATTCTCATTTTAGACTTTGGTTCACAATACACTCAATTAATCGCCCGTCGTGTGCGTGAAATTGGTGTTTACTGTGAACTTTGGGCATGGGATGTGACTGAAGAGCAAATCCGCGAGTTCAACCCACAAGGTATTATTCTTTCTGGTGGTCCAGAATCAACAACACTTGAAAACAGCCCGCGCGCTCCTGAGTATGTATTTAATGCAGGCGTGCCTGTGCTAGGTATTTGCTACGGTATGCAAACAATGGCAGCTCAACTTGGCGGAAGTGTACACAGCTCTGATAAAAAAGAGTTTGGTTACGCACAAGTAGAAAAAGTAGGCAACTGTGCATTATTTGATGCAATTGAAGACAGCATTACCGATGGCGGCAACGGCGTACTCGACGTATGGATGAGTCATGGCGACAAAGTAATGGATATTCCAGCTGGTTTTGCAACAACAGCTAAAACATCTACTTGTCCACATGCTGCAATGTCTAACGAAGAAAAACGTTTTTACGGTGTTCAGTTTCACCCAGAAGTAACACACACGCATCAAGGTCAGCGCTTATTAGAGCGTTTTGCTATTGATATTTGTGGCTGTGAAAAATTGTGGACTGCTGCAAAAATTATCGATGATGCTATCGAGCGTATTAAAGAAACAGTTGGCGATGACGAAGTTATTTTAGGCCTCTCTGGTGGTGTTGATTCATCGGTTGTGGCTATGCTTATTCACCGTGCAATTGGCGAAAGACTAACATGTGTATTTGTTGATAATGGTTTACTTCGTTTAAACGAAGGCCAACAAGTAATGGACATGTTTGGTAATAAATTTGGCTTAAATATTGTTAAAGTTGAAGCTGAAGAGCAGTTTTTAAATGATCTAGCGGGTAAGTCAGACCCAGAAGATAAACGTAAAGCCATTGGTCATACGTTTATTAATGTATTTGATGAGCAAGCCAAAAAGCTTAAAAATGCAAAATGGTTAGCGCAAGGTACAATTTATCCTGATGTAATTGAATCAGCGGCATCTGCAACTGGTAAAGCGCATGTTATTAAATCTCACCACAATGTGGGTGGATTACCAGATGACATGAAAATGGGCCTTGTTGAGCCATTACGTGAATTATTCAAAGATGAAGTACGTAAAATTGGCCTAGAACTAGGTTTACCGTACGACATGCTTTACCGTCATCCTTTCCCTGGACCAGGTTTAGGTGTGCGTGTACTTGGCGAAATCAAAAAAGAATACTGTGATTTATTACGCCGCGCTGATGCGATTTTCATCGAAGAGCTTCACAAAGCTGAGCTTTACCATAAAGTAAGCCAAGCGTTTACTGTATTCTTACCTGTTAAATCGGTAGGGGTTATGGGCGATGCACGTAAGTACGATTGGGTTGTATCACTTCGTTGTGTGGAAACAATCGACTTTATGACAGCGCGCTGGTCACATTTACCTTATGAGTTTTTAGGTGTGGTATCAAACCGTATCATTAATGAAATAGATGGTATTTCTCGTGTTGTTTACGATATTTCAGGTAAACCACCTGCAACTATCGAATGGGAATAATTAATTTTAGTTTTAATTAACTAATTTTAAGTGATTAAAAAATGGCGAATTAGCATGCTAATTCGCCGTTTTGTTTATTTAAAAAGCAGTTAAACTAAAAGAGTGATTTTTCTCTTTACCTTTGGCGAAACTTCTCTATAATTCGTCGTCATTGCAGGGGCGTAGTTCCAATTGGTAGAACAGCGGTCTCCAAAACCGATGGTTGGGAGTTCGAATCTCTCCGCCCCTGCCATTTCTTCTTTACATCGTTTTTATTACTTCTTATATTGTTCAAATGTCTAATCTACTGAGTTGTTATGCATCCACGTTACGCAGCTATTTTTGATATAGAAAATCTTGAACTCAATCAACATTATTGTCCTCAAGCAAATGATCAAGCTAATACTTTATCGCAAAGCACGATAGCTAGTTCTTTAACGCTAAATGAGCAACTACTTGCAGACATTAAACTCAGTGCAGAGCCTATTATTATAAATAGCGTTGTACAGGGCAGTGAGATGCAATTAAACGACAATAAGCTTACATTGCCAACCCCACAGCTCAACGCCTCTGAGAAGCGTGCTTTATGGGCTTTAATGAGTGAATACCTTGATAAACTTTAAATCAGTAGATGAAACTGCAATACCTCAATTAATGGCCATCGAAACAGCGTGTCATAGCCATCCGTGGACTTTAAATACAATGGGTTCATGTATAGGCGGGCGCTATTTTAATGTTGCCGCATTTGATGAGGCGAGCATGATTGGTTTTTATATTGGTGAAAAAGCAGGGCCTGATTTTACACTTATGGATATTTGTGTAACACCAAGTCACCAGGGTAAGGGTATTGCAAGGCAGTTGTTAGCGCAGTTTATTGAATATGGTGAGCAGCAAAATGCTGAAAACCTCTTTTTAGAAGTACGCGAATCAAATACGCGTGCTATTGCGCTGTACGAGCGCGCAGGCTTTGCTGAGATGTCAGTGCGTAAAAACTACTACCCAAGTGATAACCCTGCTAAAAATGGCTTTGAAGACGCTATTTTAATGGGTATGGCGCTAGGTTTAAACTTTTCATAATTAAAGACGGTAATTAGCATTTAAAATATAGAGCCGCTAAAGTACTGCATTTGTACAGTTTTGTAAGTTTACTTTTTAGGTTACTTTGTCGCTAATTGCTTGCTCAATGGCTGCTATTAAATCATTTACCAACTCGTCTCTTGGTACTTTATTGTTACTTTTTAAGTTCTCTTCAAGTGCCGCAGCGCTATGGTAAATTTCATCAAAGTTAAAGCATCCAGAACTACCTTTAACACTGTGCGCTATACCTCTTAATGCTTCCCAATCATCACAATGCTGCAAAGCTTTAACTTCTTCTAAATATGTAGGTAAGTTAGCTAAATAATTATCGGCAATTTGCTGAAACTTTTCGCTCTTTAATAGGCTATCCCATTTATTTTGATTATCTTTTTCAAGATGCAGGTAGCTTACGAGTACGTTTTCCAGAGCATCTTTATCGATGGGTTTAGCCAGTGCTTTGTCGCAACCAGCTTCTAGATAAGTGCCTATATCATGGTTCATTACATTGGCAGTAAGGGCAATGATAGGGCCATCATATGCTGCGTGACGAAGCATTTTAGTCGCTTCTAATCCACCCATTACAGGCATTTGCATATCCATAATAATAAGTTGGTAGTCGTTTACGAGCGCCATTTCTACAGCTTGTGCGCCATTACTGGCAATATCGGGTTCAAGACCCCAGGTTTGCAGTAATAATTTAATTAATAGTTGGTTATCTGGGTTATCCTCAGCCACTAATATATTGGCGTCGAAGCTATTAGTCGCAAACGATAAGAGAGGGTCTTTCTCTGGTATTAACTGGCTGTCTTGCGTTAAGAATTCAAGCATGGGTTGATCATCAGATAGCTGACATGCCACCCTAATTGTAACGCGGCTACCTACACCCACTTCACTTTCAAGGTTTACATCGCCACCAAGTAACAGTGCTAAGTTTTTAGAAATACACAACCCAAGACCTGTACCACCAAAACGGCGTGTAGTTGTGGCATCGGCTTGTTCAAACGGCTTAAATACACGTTCTATTTGATGCTCAGACATACCAATACCAGTATCTTTAATTACAAACTCTAGCTTTTGACTTGCTTGTAAATAATGCACACAAATAGACACGCTACCATTTTCGGTAAATTTAACGGCGTTATTAGCAATGTTTATAAGTATTTGTTTTAAGCGGGTCACATCACTATAAATGGTGCGGGGTAGCGGCAGTTGATAGTCGATATTAAGGGTTAATTGTTTTTCTTGTGCCAGTGGTTGAATAATTGATTCAATGTCGTGCACAAGCTGCACTACGTTTAACGCTGACAAATCAACAGCCAGCTTTTCAGCTTCAATTTTAGATAAATCGAGTATGTTATTTATTAACTCTAGTAAGTGTTTTGAATTACGTAAAATAGTGCTTAGGTGTTGTTTGTCATTCGCTACTTTATCGTTGTGTAGTAACTGCTCTGTAAAACCCATAATGGCCGTGAGCGGCGTGCGTATTTCGTGACTCATGTTAGCTAAAAAACGACTCTTAAGTTGATTAGCTTGCTCAGCTTGGCCAATAGCTAACTCAAGTTGGCTGTTCATAGCTTCAAGTGCTTGGGTACGACTTTCCACTTTATCTTCAAGGTGGTGTTTGTATTCTTCAAGCTGTTGTTGGTAGTGCCTTATTTGATTAACCATGTGGTTAAAGTCGTTAAATAAAACACCTACTTCATCATTTGTATGAGCAGGTAAGTGCACCGACAAATCGCCATCACCAACACGGTGGCTTGCAGCACCTAGTAATTCAATTGGGTTAAGTAATAAATTACGTACCACTATAAAAATTAATATTGGCAGGGTGATCACCGAAATAATAACAATTAAGCCTGTTATTAAACTTATGGCTTTACCTGATTGATAAAGCACCCCTTTGGGAATGGTCGATACGTAATAATATCCGCCGGGCATTTGCACTGCAAAAATCATTCGCTCTATTTTGTCTATGCTTGAGAGTTCAATAGTTGAAAGCATGCCGATATCAGCGAGGTCGTGCACTTGATTAAGTTCGTACTCGCTTATGTATTGGCCACGCATATTGTAATCGGAGCTAAATAAAATTTTCCCGTCTTTAGTCAACATTAAATTAAGCGTGTTGTTATATGGCGCTTCTAAAATACTAGAGTTTAGTATTGAAGGTTCTATATGTATTACAATGAAACCAAGCTGCTGTGGTCGTTTTAAATAGTAATCAACACTATAAATTCGTTGAATAAAATACAAACTAGTGGTGCCATCATCCTTTTGAATCATAAATTGCTGTTTACTTAAATTACTTTGCAATACTTGATTAAAAAACGGGTAGCTTTTAGGCGCTGTTGTTAGGTTGTTAGAGTAGTAGGCATCGCTTTTCCCACTGGCTGAAACTAAATTAATGCTAATTATATCGGGATAAGCCTCACTGTAACTGGCAAATACATCCATAAGCGCGCCAAGTTTTCGGGTGTAATTACCGTTGGCACGAATGTCGTTTGCTAAAAAATCACTAAGTACTGGCGAGGTTGAAAGTAGTTTTGCAGTAGAGTGAAAAGAGTCGATATAATTAAATATTTTTTGCTGTTGTTGCTCAACAAAACGGCTCATTATTAAATCAGCTTGTTTTTGTGTTGAATTAGTTACATTGGTGAGCGTAAAGCCACCTAAAAATAGCAGCGGTAGAATAACAAGGGGTGTTATATACCATAATAATCTAATACTTAACTTACTGGTTTTCATGACCAAACGACTTATCCTCCATGCAATCTATCAATAATATGCGTTACGACTTTATTACACAAGCTTGTGGCGGTCTTGGTGGCTAAATTACAATCAGTAGTTGCATGGTATTTAGCTCTGTATTGGTGTTTTTTTATTTTATTAAGTTATTTTAATTTAATAAGTTACATGCTTATAACCGTTATTTTATTGTTCAAAAAAGTTTACATAAATTTACATCTTTTAAAGTCATTTTTTTAAAGATAAATGCTATCACTTAAAATTGAATATTCTAATTTACTCTCAGTTATAAATACCAGTGGGTTAACGCAGGGCTGTTAGCCGGGCCACTAGGTTATCTTCTCAAGCAAGGCTTAAAAATTCTAATGGTGTGCAGAGGCTTGGTGTATTGTGTGCTGATCCTATTTATTTGGCTTATTACTGATTTTTTGTACCTCATTTGCAGTTAGGCTTCCCAAAATCCATATTAATAAAAAAGATCAGCTAATAACCAACCATTGATTGTTTATAAGGCCAAGATCAGCGAAAATAGTCTTTAATTACGATTAACATAACGGATCGCATGTGAAGGGCCAATTTAGGGCTTTTCTGATGGTGTGTTGAGCTTTCGAGGTTGCTCTATACCAATTTTATTAAAACAAGATCGTTCTAGCGTATTAAATAACTCACTAACTACGTTAAAAATTATTCATAGAGAATAACTCTATGTGATAATTTCGCCTTGTTATTGCGCTATTTTATTATCGCTATAATAGAACGCTAATTTAATGCAATTGGTATTATTTAAGCCTTGAAAGCTCAGCATACTTAAAGTGGATAATATCCGTATACAAACTAAAAGAACTTTTTTAATGGCAGATCAAAATCTCCTTAGCGAAATTAATAAACGACGAACCTTTGCTATCATCTCTCACCCAGATGCTGGTAAAACAACCATTACCGAAAAAGTATTGTTATTCGGACAAGCGATTCAACGAGCCGGTACCGTAAAAGGCCGTGGTTCTAACCAACATGCAAAGTCTGACTGGATGGAAATGGAAAAAGAGCGTGGTATATCTGTTACTACCTCTGTAATGCAGTTTCCATATAACAACGCACTTGTTAATTTACTTGATACGCCAGGACACGAAGACTTCTCGGAAGATACTTACCGCACATTAACTGCGGTAGATTCGTGTTTAATGGTTATTGATGCGGCAAAGGGTGTAGAAGATCGTACCCGTAAGCTAATGGAAGTTACACGCCTGCGTACAACGCCAATTGTTACGTTTATGAATAAATGTGACCGTGAAATTCGCGACCCAATGGAAGTGCTTGACGAAGTTGAAACAGAGCTAAATATTGCCTGTGCACCCATTACTTGGCCAATTGGCTGTGGTAAAGAGTTCAAAGGTGTTTATCACATTCATAATGACGAAGCTGTTTTATACAAAACAGGTCAGGGTCATAAAATTCAAGAAGTTCGTACCATTAAAGGTCTTGATAACCCAGAACTTGATATTGCCATTGGTGAAGATTTAGCTGCGCAATTACGCGATGAGCTTGAGCTTGTTATTGGCGCATCAAACGAATTTGATTTAGATCTGTTTTTAGCAGGTGAGCTTTCGCCAGTTTATTACGGTACCGCACTTGGTAACTTTGGTGTTGACCACGTTTTAGATGGTTTAACTAAATGGGCACCAACGCCACTGCCTCGTGAAACCGAAGACAGACTTATTGTCGCAACTGAAGAAAACTTTACTGGTTTTGTATTTAAAATTCAGGCCAACATGGACCCTAAGCACCGTGACCGTATTGCATTTATGCGTATTGTATCGGGTAAGTACAGCCAAGGCATGAAAATGAATCACGTGCGAATTGGCAAGCAAGTGAGCATTTCTGATGCGGTAACCTTTATGGCGGGCGATCGTGAGCGCGCAGCTGACGCTTACGCGGGCGATATTATTGGTTTGCATAACCACGGTACCATTCAAATTGGTGATACGTTCACACAAGGCGAAAAACTTAAATTTAGCGGTATCCCTAACTTTGCGCCTGAATTATTCCGCCGTATTCGTCTTCGCGATCCACTTAAGCAAAAGCAATTATTAAAAGGCTTAGTACAGCTTTCTGAAGAAGGTGCTGTGCAAGTATTTAGACCGCTTATAAACAACGATTTAATTGTGGGCGCGGTAGGTGTACTTCAGTTTGATGTAGTTGTAGCGCGCTTAAAAGCCGAATATAACGTAGATGCTATTTACGAAGGTGTAAACGTAAATACAGCGCGTTGGGTAAGCAGTGACGATGTGAAAAAGTTTGAAGACTTTAAGCGCAAGTGCGAAAGTAATTTAGCACTCGATGGTGGTGATAACTTAACTTACATTGCGCCGAGCCGTGTAAATCTTAATTTATCCGTAGAGCGTTACCCAGAAGTGACATTTAACCACACTCGCGAAAA
The DNA here is from genome assembly GCF_002836155.1 of Pseudoalteromonas sp. GutCa3. Lineage (NCBI taxonomy): Bacteria > Pseudomonadati > Pseudomonadota > Gammaproteobacteria > Alteromonadales > Pseudoalteromonadaceae > Pseudoalteromonas > Pseudoalteromonas sp. GutCa3. The sequence goes on from NZ_PJBK01000090.1 coordinate 67,747, forward strand.
CTAGAGCTCATTTACAAGAATTAAAAGAAAACCTGCTTTGGCGGGCTTACAAAGGTAAAAAATATGAATATTCGTACTATTTTAATCGAAAAAGCCATTGCCGCTATGGCGGGCGCAGGCTTACCTGAAGATACAAACCCAGCAGTAACACAAAGCACACGTCCACAATTTGGTGATTACCAAATTAATGCAGCAATGGGCGCGGCTAAAAAAATGAAAAGCAACCCACGTGAGCTTGCGCAAAAAATTATAGATAACCTTGATGTAAGCGATATTGCTCAAAAGACTGAAATTGCTGGCCCAGGTTTTATTAATATTCATTTAAAGCCTGAGTTTTTAGCGCAAAGCGTACAAGCCGCTAACAGTGATGCAAAGCTTGCTGTAAATGAGCATGCTAACCCGCAAAAAGTGGTTGTTGACTATTCATCACCAAACCTTGCCAAAGAAATGCACGTAGGCCATTTACGTTCAACCATTATTGGTGACTCAATTGTACGTGCGCTTGAATTTAGAGGTGATACGGTTGTACGTCAAAATCACATGGGTGATTGGGGCACGCAATTTGGTATGCTAATCGCGCATTTAGAAGATCAAATTAGCCAAGGCGTTGATTTAGATTCTGTAGCGCTTGCTGATTTAGAAACCTTTTACCGCGATGCTAAAAAGCGCTTTGACGACGAAGAAGGCTTTGCTGATAAAGCACGTAATTACGTTGTTAAATTACAAGGCGGCGATGCGCACTGTGAAAAACTTTGGAAACTGTTTATAGCTACCTCAGTTAAGCATTCTGAAGAAGTATACAAGCGTTTAAATGTAACACTTACTCAAGCTGATATTATGGCTGAAAGCGCATACAACGCAGAACTTAACGATATTATTAGCCTACTTAAAGATAAAAATATTGCAGTAGAGTCGCAAGGCGCGCAAGTTGTGTTTTTAGATGAACTTGCCAACAAAGATGGTGAACCATCTGCGTTTATCGTACAAAAATCTGGCGGTGGTTTTTTATATGCAACAACAGATTTAGCGGCATGTGATTATCGTTCAAATAAATTAGGTGCTGATCGTATCTTAATTTTTGTAGATGCACGTCAAAACCTACACTTTAATCAAGTAGAGCTAACAGCGCGTAAAGCGGGTTTATTACGAGACGAAACAAGTTACGAGTTTTGCCCGTTTGGCACCATGATGGGCGCCGATAACAAACCATTTAAAACACGTACTGGCGGCACAGTAAAACTTGCTGACTTATTAGAAGAATCAATTAACCGTGCAGCTGCAAAACTAGCTGAACGTGAATCGGATTTAAGTGATAGCGATCGCAGCGAGATTGCACGTAAAGTAGGTATTGGCGCAGTTAAATACGCCGACCTTTCTAAGCACCGTACCAGCGATTACATTTTTAACTGGGACAGCATGCTAAGCTTTGAAGGCGCAACCGCTCCTTATTTACAATATGCTTATACACGTATACGCAGTATTTTCCGTAAGTCAGGCGTTGATGCAGCTACATTAAATTCAGATGTTGCAATTATTGAGCCTCAAGAAAAAGCACTAGCACTTAAGCTACTACAGCTTGAAGAAGTACTTGATTTAATGATCAGCGAAGCAACACCGCACGTACTATGTGGTTACTTATATGAGCTAGCAAGCTTATACATGACATTTTACGAAGCCTGCCCAGTACTTAAAGAGGGCGTAGAGCCAAGCGTGCGCGATAGCCGTTTAGTGTTGTGTAATTTGGTTTCTAAAACTCTTGAAACGGGATTGGATTTGCTAGGTATTGAAGTCATGGAGCAAATGTAATCACCGTCGTATTTTAACCTAATACTGCGTTATCCAATCCGACTTACCCTAATCACATACAAACCGTATACTCATAGGGATAAGTCGGGTTGGACGCCTTGTCTTAGGCTAAACTACTTAGGTGAACCGTCTGCTGCGTGTAGTTCGCTTTGACTGTGTTGTCGTGCTTTTTTAGCCTAAGTCACATACTAAATGTATGCTCCTTGGCATAAAAAAGCACTCCGTCTTGTCAGCACTTCTACACTTGCAGATATCTGAGTTGTGTAGTTTACGTTGTAGGTTGGGTTGAGTGAAACGAAACCCAATGATACACCTGAGACTCTATGTTTACTGCTATCGAATGCACCTGAGGCTCTGTGTTTATTGCTATCGCATACACCTGAATCTTAATATTTGTTACTACTCAACATCCATTGTTTTAAGCTCGCTACTCTAAGCTCTTTTCTAAGGCTTTATTTAAAGGACTTGTTATGAAACTCGAAGATATCCGCCGTGAATACCTGCAAGACGCGTTAAGCGAAGATAACTTGCAAAATGATCCATTCAAGCAGTTTGAAACATGGCTTGAGCATGCAGTGGCAAGCCAGTTACCCGATCCAACTGCGATGGTTGTAGCAACTGTTGATGAAACCGGTCAGCCTTCACAGCGTATTGTGCTTTTAAAGCATTTGGATGATAACGGTTTTGTATTTTTTACCAATACAGGTTCGCGTAAAGCGCAAGAGCTTAAAGGTAATAACAAAATATCGCTGCACTTTCCGTGGCACCACATGGAACGCCAAGTTATTGTATATGGCGAGGCTAAACCATTGCCTACCTCTGCTGTGGCAAAGTACTTTTTATCTCGTCCTAAAGAAAGCCAATTAGCGGCGTGGGCGTCAGCGCAAAGTCGTCCGGTGTTATCACGTAAAGTACTCATGGAAACCTTCGCCAACATGAAAAATAAGTTTGCTAAAGGTGAAATACCACTTCCTGATTTTTGGGGCGGATATTGTGTAGTGCCCACTAAAATTGAGTTTTGGCAAGGTGGGGCGCATCGTTTGCATGACCGTTTTATGTATCAGCGCCAAGCAGATAACAGCTGGCAAATTACACGCTTAAACCCTTAATAAATAGATGAGTAAGTAACCGTGCAATTTATTGACTCTCATTGCCACCTCGACTTTAGCGAGTTTGATTCGAATCGTGAATCGCTCATAAACGAGTGTGTAGCAAAGGGAGTTAATCAGTTTGTTGTGCCGGGTATTACGCTTGCTCAATCACATACTCTCATAAAACTCAAAGCAACTTACCCAAGTATAAAAATAGCCGCAGGGCTACATCCTTACTTTTTAGAGCAACATAACGAATCGCACATAGAAGCGTTATTTGAATTCGCGACTGCAAATAAGCATCAGTTGGTAGCTATTGGGGAGTGCGGGCTTGATCGAAGTATTGAAAACCTTCCTAAACAAACTTATTTATTTGAGCAGCAAATAGGGCTTTCTAATGAGCTTAACTTACCGCTCATTGTGCATCATAGGCAAAGCCATGATTTAATTGCGCAATCGTTTAAGCGGTGTAAGCCAAAAAACGGGGGAGTGATTCATGCCTTTTCGGGCTCACTTCAACAAGCGCAGTACTATATTAAGCAGGGTTTTAAGCTTGGCATAGGCGGTGTTATTACCTATGATCGCGCAGTTAAAACACGCGCTGTTATTGCTGCTATTGAGCCAGAGCACTTAGTGCTTGAAACCGACTCACCTTCAATGCCGTTAAGCGGTCATCAAGGTGAAGTTAACACGCCATTACATATACCTGATGTATTTAACGCGTTATGTGATTTAAAGCCACATAGTGAAAGAGGGACGCTTGCAAAGCAGCTTTACGATTCTTGTTCAGATGTTTTTTGCATATAGCGATTTACCTGCCAACGTTTTAATCCACGCCCTAACTGCCACGTAAAAATACATGCAATCACTAGCATTAATAGTACCTGTCGACCTAAGTCATGAAAATGATTATGGCTGTCGGATATTGCGGCGCGAGTTAAATAAGTAACAGACACAAAGCCTATAGGACGGTCATCGTCGCTTATCACGGGTTCCATAAAAGGTGTTTTTAGTTTACTAATACCCGGTGTAGAGTCAGGGAGTTGTCCATAAATATGATGTGACTGCCAATTGTCACTGCTAGCAATTAAAATGCCTTGTTGATCATAAATAGTCGCAGAAAGTACAAATTCATCTTTACTTATATCGTTACAAATGGCGTTGAGCTGTGGTTTGTTTTTTTCAATAAGCGGTGTTTTAACATTTAAAGCCATAAACTGAGTGAGGCTTTTTGCCGTGCTATCGGCACTATCATAAAGTAACTGATGACTCTGAAAACTACTATTAACACCTACCCAGCTTAGTAATACAAAACAACCAGCCGCTAGTATTAAGCGAACAAGTCGTTTTCTTTGAGAAGCAGTAATAGGGTTTTTAATATGGTTATTTTTCATAGTCACCGTTTATGCTACTGACAGCATTTTGATTTGATGTTACAACTACACTAACTATAACCTTAAACCCCACCTGATGGCGAATTTAGTGTTGAGAATACCAGTTATGATATGCCAATTATCAGGAAAATAAAAATAAACACGGAGATCCCATGTCGCAAATCAACATGGCACAGCAAGCTGCTGAGCAACCATTACAACACTTAACTCTAAATAAATGGTTTAGCTATAGTGGTGGTGTATTTACACCTCTTGATTATATACCAAACAAAGCATTAGGGTTATTTAGCATCGCATTTGCGGGTGATTTTGAAGAAAAACACATTGTTAGCATTATTGATTTTTTAGCTATGCATAACCAAACAGTCAGTGCTATATGTCAATATCAACCAGATTTAGGGTTAGCTCCAGCACTGTGTTTTTACGCGCAAAACTCCGATCAAGCTATAAACCCGTTAGTACTACAAGAGTTTTCAAGCACTCTAGATTGTCAATTAGTGCAAGTTGCTACTGCGCCTAATTTATATGAGCCTGGTTTATTGGTTATGGATATGGATTCAACTGCAATAACTATTGAGTGCATAGACGAAATAGCACGCCTTGCGGATGTTTACGACGAAGTTGCCTCTGTAACCGCACTTGCAATGGCGGGTAAGCTTGATTTTAGCGAGAGTTTAAATCAGCGCGTAGCTAAACTGGCTGGTGTTGAAAAAAGCTTAATTGAAGAGCTAAAAAGTGCATTGCCACTCATGCCGGGTATTAAAGTGCTGTGTCAAATTCTAAAACAGCATGACTGGTATTTAGCAATTGCATCAGGTGGTTTTGTACCGTTTGCAGAGCGCGTTCAAGAGCTTATTAATTTAGATGAAGTGCACGCTAATGTACTCGAGTTTAAAGGCGATAAACTAACAGGTAAAGTACTGGGTACAATTGTAGATGCACAACAAAAAGCAATTATTCTAGAGTCGTTACAACATAAACTAGGGCTTGAGAAGTCGCAAACAGTTGCTATTGGCGATGGCGCAAACGATTTAGTCATGATGGCAAAAGCTGGCCTAGGTGTAGCAGTGCATGGTAAGCCTAAAGTGGTTGAGCAAGCACAGGCCGCTATTTGCGAAGGGTCATTATTGCAATTGCTGTATATGTTGGCTATTCCGTTAGAAAATGAGCCCGCTCTTTAAAGTTGTTTAAGTTAAACCGCTTAGCGTAAGCGGTTTAACCAGATTAGTTTACGGCGGCCCATTTGTTCAACTTGCTCTTTTTTAAGCTCTAAATGGCTTAGAGCTTCTTCAGTTATATCAACTACGTCCCCCACGCCTGCAACAGCCCATAATGCTTCTTCTAAATCTTTTGCTTTATGCATTGCATATTGGCTTACGTATTTAAGCTCATTAGATAGGTAGTCAGTATCGGGGCGACCTGTGCGCGAAATATACAAACGCATTACAAATATAAGTTGCGATGTAATGTTTTTACTAATTTGTTTATAAAAGCTTGAGTAGTCTTCACCTAAAGCGCATTGGCTAACAATAGCCTCTTCAATTTTGCCCTTACGAGGGTCGAAATTAATAGCGAGTGTAAAAGCAAGCGGTGCGTCTTGGCGACTGCGATCTTTAATATTAGGCGTTATTACATTAATAATTTGCTCTTCGGTAAGAATACTCGAAAAGTCAGTTTTGTTACCTAATAAGCCAAAGTTTTGCAAAATAACATGCATAGGACTGGCGTATAAGCCATAACCAATTGCACCTGTTTTAAAGTGTGCAGCTTCTTTGTGTAAATACAGCGGAAATTGGCATACACTTTTTGTGATCATATTTCTAAGCGCGGTAGATAAGCCTTCTACTTTTGGCGCTTCTTCAGATACTTTAAGTTTGTCTTTATTACCTTCTATTAGCTGAGTGAAAAAAGTCACGCCAGCATGGGGTAAATCAGCAACACGATTCGCTTTTAGGTTAATAGTAGTGAATGACTTACTAATGGCCATTATTTCGTACTTTAGTTCGCTAAGTTTATGCTTTTTAGTTATTTTTTGAAGCTCAGGAAATGTTAAAAGTACTATATCACCTTTTTTAAATGTGACTGGTTGCTCGCACTCTAATTGCAAACCCATTACAGAAAAGTCACGTGTATAACCGTTAAATGCTTCATCATTAATAGTGACGCTAACCGGTGTTTTATAAAGGTAGCGCTTATGCGAGCGTAAATTTACGTATTCAAGTGGCACAATATCTAAATAAGGTGGCATTTTATGTTTTGCGTGGCCAAAATGTTTAAGCTGATTTACTAACGCTTTATCAAAAGTAAGTTGTTTATAATCTGCTTGCTCTGTTTTATTGCCAATACTTGTAAGTACAACAATATATTTAACGTCTTTTATAAGGCCTTTAACTCGAGGGGAAGGCGGCTTGTTGAGTTTTTCAATATTAGCGCCAGCACTATTAGGTAATGAAAGCGGTATAAAAGAATCATCTGGATGACTTGGCATTATTTGTATTTTAAAGCACTGCCAACTTTCTTTTTGGCTACCAAAACCTAAAAATAGATCACGTAATTTAGGGTTATTATTTAGCTCAGTTCGTGTCGCAGAGTAATAGTAAATTTTACCCGATGATATATGTGTAAATGTATAGAGGTAATCTTCTTTGACCGCGGTAATTTGGGTTAGTAATTGTGTAATGCGCTGATGATTGAGTATATTGTACAAACACGGTGTTTTTCTTTCATCGGTAAAATAGCGCTGGATAAAAATATTATTTTCAGTAGTAAGGCTAAGGCTTGGGTAATACTGTTCATCTTTTTTGCTTAAAAATACATATAAAGACGTTACACGAGGGATGTAGTATTGCTCATACCCCTTTGATACTACAGCATCGAGCGTGTTATCTAAATTTACTTTATAACGACGTTTATTACCGTGAATAAAGCTTTCTAAAAAGTCATTAAAGGCATCGTTATTTTCGATATAAGTGCGTTTTAAGCGAATGTGGTTGTATTCACGAGAGATATTTTCAACGGCAACAACTTCGTATTGAATACCGTTTTTTAGGCCAAGTTCAAAGTCTTGTTCAAGGCCTACCAAGCGCATTGCTATTAGCTCACCTTTTTTTATAGAGTAGCGCGTTGCAAGCTTAACTTTACAACCGCTTAAAGATATATCTGAGGTGCTAGCAGCAATGTTCTTTTTATCTTTGTAATCAATAGTTACTTTTATTGAGTAATTCATCCGTTCTTCACGGCGGCTCTCGTAAGAGGCAAACTTAATTACTTCAGTGCTTAAGTTACTTTCTGATTCTTGTAGTTCTGATTTTTCGGCGGCTTGTTTTTGTAATACGCGGTGGTTATTTTCTGTATTCATTACGGCTTCGTAAACGGCTAGGGTATATTCACCATGCTGTTTAAGTGCTTTTTCAAACACTTCAATGGCTGTGTCGTCCATAAAGTGCTGTTTACCGTTATGCTCATACGGTTTTACTTGGCCCGTCACTAATCCACGAAGATCAACAAAGCGTGCCACTGGCTGAGATAAGCGTGACATTTCCATTTTCATCAAAAATTGCTCAGGTTTGGTTAACCCAGCGGTTTTTGATTTGAAAATTAGGTCAAATTTAGCATTGCCTAAATATGTTTTTAACTCATTCACGAGGTCTTCGTGTTTGAGCATTATGTCATCAGCCATTTATAAAACCATCACCGTCTAATTGAAAAAGTAGGTATACTGTTAAGTCCATTTATTAGAAGTTCAATAAACGTTAAATCGCACTATGTTATTAATATAGGTACAATTATTTTAGTTACTACTGTTTAGCTCTTGTTATTATGTGTTATATGCCATTTTGTTGGCAAGTTACTTTAAACTATTTCAAAGCAAAAAGTATGCCCTAAATTATAGCTAAAAAGAAACACCATGTGTATTTAATGATTGTGACGCTAGATTTTTACGCAGGCAAGAGTTTGTTGCTAAGTAAATGCTTGAAGTGGCAAAATAAGTTGTTAACAGTAAATGTTTTTAAAATTAGAGAATCGTAGATAAGGTTATAAATGACTAAAGCGGCAAAAATAGAGTTTGTGTGTACAGAATGTGGCATGAACTACCCACGTTGGCAGGGTCAATGCCGCTGCGGTGCGTGGAACACATTAGCAGAATTTAAACCTTCAGCAGGGCAGAGTAAAAAAGCGTCAGTTCGAGCAAATGTAGGTGGTTATGCTGGCGGTGCTGGTGGCGGCTCTAAAAAAATTAATGATATTGCTACGTCAGAGGCAGAAAAACAGCTGACAGAAATTGGCGAGCTCGATCGTGTGCTAAGCGGTGGTGTAACTACCGGCTCTGTTAATATAATTTCGGGTGATCCAGGTGCTGGTAAAACAACATTGCTATCTGACCTAGTAGCGAGAATGTCACAACGTATGCCGTCACTTTACTGTACGGCCGAGGAGTCATTATCGCAGTTTAAAAACAGGGTAAATCGTTTAAAGTTAAACTATAACCCTGATGAGCTTTATTTACTTTCAGAAACCAGTGTTGAAACCATCATTGAAGAGCTCGAGAAAAATAAAATTAAGTTTGCTGTTATTGACTCTATTCAAGCGGTTGTAACCGAAACTGCAAATGGTAGCCCAGGTTCCCCTTCGCAAGTAAAAAGCGCCGCCCAAGCATTGACTCAATACTGTAAGCAAAATGATGTAACCATGTTCATTATTGCTCATGTAAATAAAAATAACGAAATAGCAGGTCCTCAAACACTTGTACATATTGTCGATGCGCTTTTACACATAGACACCAACGATGGGCAAATTCGAACCCTTAGGGCAAATAAAAACCGCTTTGGTGATATAGATACCGTTGGCATTTTTAAAATGTGCGAACGTGGAATGTTAAGCGTTGATAACCCGAGCGAAATATTTTTATCGGGGTCTACAACTGACTCGCCAGGCTCTACAATTACCTGTATCCGTAAAGGTAATCGAAATTTACTACTTGAAATTCAGTGTTTAACGACCGAAACCGAGGCGGAATTTCCGCAGCGTGTTTGCGTTGGTTTAAACATGAACCGCATAAAAATGCTGACTGGCATATTACGCAAACACACTAAAACCAAAATATTCCACGATACGTTTTTTAATATTGTGGGTGGCCTAAGAATAGATGAAACAGAAACTTGTATTGATTTAGCATTAGTAACCGCGTTACTTAGCAGCTTAAACGAATTTGTTGTGCCTCGTACCACGTGTATTATGGGTGAGCTTAGCTTAAATGGCGATGTACGCCCAATTGACAGTGGAGTACCACGTGTTAAAGAAGCGGCACAACATGGTTTTACAGAAATATATATTCCATTTCGTAATTACCATAAGTCGATGGAAGGGCTGGGCGCTAAAATTACCCCAGTTAAAACAGTACATGAGTTGCTTAGTTTAATTAATTAATACTTACGGGTGTTAATGTGTAATGTTACTCTTAATAAAACTCGGTTTACACAAAGAATAGAATAAGGAAATAACATGAAAAAGTTAGTAATAGTTGCAGCGATTGTAGCTGCGGGCGTTGGTGGCGTGAGCTATGCAAATTATGTAGCTACACAAGAAGTGCGTGCAGAAGTAGATAAGCAACTTGCTTTAGTAAGCGAGCAAACTGGCGCTACATTTAAATACGCTGGTTTATCGGCAAGTGTTATTTCAAAAAGCGTAGAAATAACAAACATGGAAGTAATAAGCCCAGAGGGCGACAATGTTGCTAATATTCAAAGCATTGAAATAACTGGTTACGAGCCAGATAAAATATCACCGCATACATCATTTGATGTAAAAAGCTTTCAGTTTGATAAAGATTTTGTTTCAAAATTACCTGCTGATACAAACGAAATGCTCGCGTCGGCAAGTTACGACTTACATTCATCACTTGATTACGATGAAGAGTCTGGCAATAGTGATGTAGTAGTTAAGCTTGATGCAAAAGACATTGTTAGTTTTAATATGGATATGGGCTTGGCTAATTCAAAAGCATTAATGGATGCTTCATTGGCGATTAGTAAAGCGCAGCAAGAAGCGGGTAACCAGCCACTTACTTATGAGCAAGAGTTACAGCAGCAAACACTTGTTATGCAAGCAATGAGTAAGTTAGAGCCGCGCAATGTTAGCTTTGCCTTAAATAACCAAGGTAAGTTAAAAGACTTACTATCAAGCGAGCTTGAAAAGCAAGGCATGACGCTAGAGCAAATGGAAATGATGTTAGAGCAGCAGTTACAACAAGCTCCTGTAACTGAAGATATTGCAGAGGCTTTAACTAGCTTTGCTAAAGGTTTAAATTCATTCAGTGTGTCTGCAAAGCTACCTGAAGGCAAAACTATGATGGAAATTAACCAACAAGTTATGATGCTAGTAGGGCAACCTGAAGAGCTAGTTAAGTTTATTAACTTAGAAGTTAAAGGTGATTAGGCCTTAGTTTTGTATTAATAGAGGCGCCAATTGGCGCCTTTATTATTTTGTGTTGTTAGCAGTTAGTGGCTCTGATTGCTAAAGCAGTTTGCTTTTATGATATTGGTGATTATTTGTTGTGATGGTTTTATTTTTTCCATCGCTAAAAACTCATCAGGCTGATGCGCTTGGTTAATTGAGCCTGGGCCCATTACGATTGTTTCACAACCGAGTTGCTGGATAAACGGCGCTTCAGTGCAATAATTTACCGCGACCGCTTTTTGCCCCGCTATTTTTTCAGCCATTTTAACTAAAGCACTGTCGGTGCTACCACTAAATGCCGGGATTGGTTCATGTAAATCAATAACGCTCACCGCATTTGGGTATTGCTGATTTATCTCTTTTGTTGCATCAAGCACTAATGCTTGTAGTTCTTGTACACTTAAACCTGGTAATGGGCGCATATCTATATGCATTTCACAGCAACCACAAATTCTATTCGCATTATCGCCACCATGAATATTACCTAAGTTTAATGTTGGATAAGGAATTTCAAAGTGACTTATTGAATACTTATGCTTTAATTGCTCTTTTAAGATCATCAATTTTGTAATCACTTTATGCATTACTTCAATGGCGTTAAGGCCACGTTCGGGATCTGAGCTATGCCCAGAGCGACCAACCACTCTTATTGCTGTACTCATATGGCCCTTGTGCATAAATACTGGCGTCATATCAGTAGGTTCGCCAATTATACAGCGTGCAGGTTTTAAATTAGGGTGCTTACATATTTGCTGTGCACCTGCCATAGTTGTTTCTTCATCGGCAGTGGCGAGTATTAAAATAGGTTGAGTTTGCTGCTTTTCATCAAGTTCACTAATTGCTTGTAATACAAAAGCAAAAAAGCCTTTCATATCAATGCTTCCTAGCCCGTACAATTTATTGTCGAGTTCGGTAAGTTTAAACGGATTGTTGTTCCAGCGGCTGTCATCAAAAGGCACTGTATCAGTGTGGCCCGCAAGCATTAACCCGCCATCGCCTTTTCCACGCTTTGCTAATAAATTAAAGCGGCCCTTACCTCCTTCTAATTCAATAATTTCACACGTAAAACCGAGTGTTTCGCACCACCTCGCAAGGAGTTCAATTACGTTTTTATTGCTCATACACAAGCTGTCTTCAATTGCACTAATAGAAGGGGCTGCAATCAATTGTTGATACATAGAAATAAACGAAGGCAAAGGCATAAAAAAATCCAAAATTATTATTCAATTTAATTGCATAACAATATAAAAGTATTTATGATGAATATCAATTCACTTTTTAAGCATAAATATATTAAAGTAAAGCTATGAAAATAATGCGACGATAATCTACAAATTCATTAAATTAAGTCTTAATTTAGCGTCTTAGCTAGTTTAAGCGAACAACATATATATTTAGCAGTAAATTTTAAAATAACGAGTAATCAATGAATGTAGTTATTATTGGCGCAAGCGGTTATAGCGGCGCAGAGTTAGCAAGCTTAGTTGCTAATCATCCAAACCTTACCTTAACAGGCTGTTATGTATCTGAGGGTAGCTTAGATAAAAATAAATTACTAAGTGATTTATACCCAGAGCACCTTGGCTTACTAGATTGTCCTTTACTTCCTCTTAGTGCATCAGCTTTTGATGGCATTCAAAGTGATGCTGACTATGTGTGTTTATGTACCGATCACAAAGTAAGTGTTGATTTAGCGCCTCAATTTTTAGCTATGGGTAAAAAAGTATTTGATTTATCTGGTGGCTATCGTCTAGCAAGTAATGATGATTACGTTACTTATTATGGTTTTGAGCATCAACACCCAGAGCTTTTAAATGAAGCGGCTTACGGTTTAGCTGAGTGGAACAGTGATGCTATCGCTAACGCAAAGCTAATTGCTGTTGCAGGCTGTTACCCAACAGCGGCGCTCAATGCACTTAAACCGCTTAAACAAGCAGGCTTATTGAGCGATCAAAGTATTATTATTAATGCCGTTTCGGGTGTTACGGGTGCCGGGCGTAAAGCGAGTGTAGGAACACATTTTTGTGAGGTATCGCTTGCACCTTATGGTTTGTTTAACCATCGCCACGGTCCTGAAATTGAACAACACCTTGGCCACAAAGTATTATTTACACCGCATCTAGGTAGCTTTCCGCGCGGTATTTTAGAAACTATTTATGTACAACTTAAGCCAGGCGTTACCAAGGAAAGCGTTGCATCTGCTTATCAAGTGCTTGCTAACGAACCATTAATTCGTTTGTTAGGCGATAAAATACCGTCAATTAAAGGTGTTGCTAAGCAACCATTTGTTGATATTGGTTGGCAGCAACAAGGCACGCAGTTAATTGTAATGTCTGCCATTGACAACTTATTAAAAGGCGCTGCTGGACAAGCTTTGCAGTGTATTAATATTTCTATGAATTTAGATCACACTACGGGCTTAAAAGGAGCGTTTTAAATGAGTAAAAAAACGTGGGTTATTAAACTCGGTGGTGCAGTACTTAATACAGAAAATGCAGCAAAAGCGTTATTTGACCTGCTAAGCGAGCAAAAAAATGATGAGTTTGTCATTGTTCATGGCGGTGGTTCTTTAGTAGATACATGGCTAAAGCAAGCGGGTTTTGCTAGTGCTAAACACCAAGGTTTACGTATTAGTCCAGCAGAGCAAATGCCTTATATAGTGGGTGCGCTTGCAGGTTGCGCTAATAAACAATTAATGACTCAAGCTATAAGCGCAGGGCATAAGCCTGTCGGCTTAAGTCTTTTTGAGGCGGGTGTGACTGCAACCCAAAAATTAAAAGCGCTTTGCTTAGTGGGTAAATGCACAAGTAACGACGATTCTATCATCAATGATTTACTTAGAATTTCTCGTTTACCTATTGTTAGCTCTATCGGCTTTGATGAACAAGGCTTGTGGTACAACGTAAATGCAGATGAAGCTGCAGCGGCTATTGCCAGTAATTTAAATGCAGAACTAATTTTTATGACGGATGTAGAAGCGGTACTTGACGCAAATAAACAACCGTTACATCAACTTGACACAAAACACATTGATACTTTAATTACAGATGGAGTAATTGTGGGCGGGATGGAGGTCAAAGTTAAGACCAGCCTTCACGCTGCCCAACATTTACGACGCGGTGTGTATATTTCCAGCTGGCAAAAGCCAGAAAATTTAACTGCTCTGCTGCAAGGCGAGCATGTCGGAACAAAGATTACACCATAGGTTTATTATGTTTGAGAATTTTTTAACGGGTTTAGAATTAGACCAAGAAGGCGCACTTAATTTATTAAAGTTAGCGCAAGATATAAAAGCAAAGCCAGAAAAATACAGCCAAGTATTATCGGGTAAATCAATCGTAACATTGTTTGAAAAGCAAAGTTTACGTACACGTTTATCGTTTGATATAGGTATTAATCGCCTTGGTGGTCATGCTGTTTATTTAGATCAGCAAAATGGCGCTATGGGTGCACGTGAATCAATTAAAGATTTTGCACTTAATATTTCTACTTGGGCCGACGGTATTGTGGCGCGTGTAAATCAGCACAGCACATTAACCACGTTAGGTGAATATTCATCGGTACCAGTGGTAAATAGCTTGTGTGACTTGTACCACCCTTGCCAAGCACTTGCTGATTTTTTAACACTTCAAGAAGTACATGGCGATGTGAGTCAGCTTAAAGTAGCTTACTTAGGTGAGGGCAATAACGTGACTCATTCATTGATGTTACTTGCCGCAACGCTAGGTACTGACTTTGTTGCTGTAACACCAAAAGGGTGTTCGCCAGATTCACAAATACTTAAAAAAGCAGAGCAAATTGCAGCAATGAATGGCGCATCAGTCATGGTGAGCGATAGAGTTGAAGCTGCGGTTGGTGCAAACGTTGTATACGCAGATACATGGGTATCAATGGGTGATACAACGCCGCTTGAGCAAGTAAAAGAAAAATACATGCCTTATCAATTAAACCAGGCATTGCTAGATCAAACAGGTGCGACTACGGTATTACATTGCCAACCGGCACACCGTGAATTTGAAATTACCTCTGAGGTAATGGATGGTCCAGCATCAAAAATCATTCAACAAGCAGAGAATCGCATGCATGCGCAAAATGCTCTGCTAGTTACATTACTAAATCCAAATTTTGTTAAGGAACACCTATGAGTTCAATTAAAAAAGTCGTTTTAGCCTATTCTGGTGGTCTTGATACGTCGGCTATCGTGCCATGGTTAAAAGAAAACTACGGCTGTGAAGTAATCGCGTTTGTTGCCGATGTAGGTCAAGGCGCTGAAGAACTTGAAGGCGTAGAAGCTAAAGCAATTGCCTCTGGTGCATCTGAATGTTACGTAGTTGACTTAAAAGATGAAATGGTAAGTGATTACATTTACCCAACGCTTAAAACGGGCTCAATTTACGAAGGTACTTATTTATTAGGTACTTCTATGGCGCGCCCAATTATTGCTAAAGCACAAGTTGAAATTGCACGTAAAGTAGGTGCTGATGCACTTTCTCATGGTTGTACTGGTAAAGGTAATGACCAAGTTCGTTTTGAATCATGTTTTGCGGCACTAGCCCCTGATTTAAAAGTAATTGCGCCATGGCGTGAGTGGGACTTATCGAGCCGTGAATCATTACTTGATTACTTAGCAGAGCGTGACATTCCGTGTTCAGCATCTGCTACAAAAATTTATAGCCGTGATGCTAACGCTTGGCATATTTCGCACGAAGGTGGTGAGCTTGAAGACCCATGGTGTCAACCAACTGAACAAGTATGGACTTGGACTAATTCTCCAGAGCAAGCTCCAGATAAATCAGAACTAGTAACATTAAAAGTTGTTGAAGGCGAAGTGGTTGCTGTAAATGGCGTAGAACTTAAACCTTACGATTGTTTAGTTAAATTAAACGATATTGCATCGCCTCATGGTGTTGGACGTGTTGATATTGTAGAAAACCGTTTAGTTGGCATGAAGTCACGCGGTTGTTATGAAACGCCAGGCGGCACAGTCATTATGGCAGCGCTTCAAGCCATTGACGAGCTAGTGCTTGATAAAGCAAGCCGTAAGTGGAAAGAAGTACTCGGTGGCGAGTTCTCGCATTTAGTATACGACGGCCGTTGGTTTACGCCTCTTAAAGATTCTATTTTAGCCGGCGCAGAAGCACTTTCTAAAGTGGCAACAGGTGAAGTGGTACTTAAGCTATACAAAGGCCAAGTAACTGCAGTTCAAAAGCAGTCACCAAATAGCTTATACAGCGAAGCATTTGCTACATTTGGCGAAGATGATGTGTACGACCAATCACACGCTGAAGGCTTTATTCGTTTATTCTCGCTTTCAAGCAGAATTTCAGCACTCGCTAAAAAGTAATTTATTACGCCCCTTATAAAAGGGGCACTACAGGGTTTGGAGAGATTTCATGGCATTATGGGGCGGACGTTTTTCTACGGGTCCAGATGAGGCGTTTAAGCAATTTAACGACTCTCTTCCCTTTGACTACCAGTTAGCAGAGCAAGATATTATTGGCTCTGTGGCATGGGCTGGTGCACTTGAACAGGTAAGTGTACTTTCAAGTGACGAGCACACAAGATTAGTGGCTGCATTAAATGAGCTGCTTGAAGAAGTTAAAGCAGATCCACAAGCGGTAGCTACTTCAGGTGCAGAGGATATTCATTCACATGTTGAAGCAGCTCTAATTGAAAAAGTAGGTGATTTAGCTAAAAAATTACATACAGGCCGAAGCCGTAATGACCAAGTTGCCACCGACTTTAGATTATGGTGCCGTGATACGGCTGACCATTTACTAGATGCTATTGCACAGCTTAAAGGCGAGTTTGTAGCGCTTGCAGAGCGAGAGCTTGGCACAATATTACCAGGTTACACGCACTTACAGCGCGCACAGCCAGTATTGTTTAGCCACTGGTGTATGGCGTATGTAGAGATGCTAGAGCGTGATGAAAGTCGCCTGCAAGATGCTAAAGCGCGCATGAATTTTTGCCCATTAGGCAGTGGTGCATTAGCAGGTACAGCTTATCCGATTGATCGCCAAGCATTAGCGCATGGGCTAGGTTTTACAGCGGCTACAAAAAACAGCCTTGATGGTGTATCTGATCGTGATTTTGTTTTAGATCTTTTAAGTTGTGCGTCTATTTCGATGATTCACTTATCTCGTATGTCAGAGGATTTGATTTTTTATAATTCGGGTGAAGCCGGATTTATAGAGCTTGCTGATAACGTAACATCAGGCTCATCGCTCATGCCTCAGAAAAAAAATCCTGATGCACTCGAGCTTATTCGCGGTAAAACCGGACGTGTGTTTGGTGCATTTAGCGCTATGATGATGACGTTAAAAGCGCTGCCACTTGCATACAATAAAGATATGCAAGAGGATAAAGAAGGGCTATTCGACGCTATGCCAACATGGCTTGCATGTATTCATATGGCGCAAGCATGTATTAAAGGCGTTAAAGTAAATGGCGATAAGACACTTGCTGCAGCAAAAGGAGGGCATGCAAATGCCACCGAACTTGCTGATTACTTAGTTGCTAAAGGTGTGCCATTTAGAGAAGGGCATCACATTGTAGGTGTACTTGTACAGCTTGCGATTAGCGAAGGTAAAACGCTTGAAGAGCTATCGCTTGAGCAGTACAAATCAGTAAACACTGTATTTGAAGACGATGTTTACCCAGTACTTGAAATTGATGCGTGTATAAAAGCACGTAAAGCCCTTGGTGGGACGTCTATTGAACAAGTAACGAATGCTGTTAAAGAAGCCAAAAAAAAACAGCAAATAACGGTACGTGATGCAAATTTAGATGATGTAGAAGCAATTGCCACACTTATACAGCATTGGGCAACGGTAGGTGAAAACCTGCCTCGTGCAAAAAGCGATATGGTGCACTCTATTAACGAGTTTGCAGTAACAGAAATAAATGGAAAAGTGTCGGGCTGTGCGTCGTTATACATTTACGATACCGGCCTTGCTGAAATACGCTCATTGGGTATAGACCCAAAAAGTAAAGTGTCGGGGCAGGGTAGACAGCTTGTAGATCATCTACTTACTAAAGCCAAAAAATTGGCACTTAACCGAGTTATTGTATTAACACGCGTACCAGATTTTTTTGAACAACAACGTTTTACTTTTTGTAGCAAAGACTCTTTGCCTGAAAAAGTAATGAAAGATTGTGAACTTTGCCTTCGTAAAGAAAATTGTGACGAAGTAGCAATGGAATATATTTTGAAGCTAAGTACACGTGCGGAGATCCCGTGTAAATACGTAGCTTAAACTCCCTGGATACAAAAAACGTACGGTTATCCCTGTGCGTTTTTTTATGTTTGCAGTAAACTGGTCGGAGCTGTTTGGTTTGATTATATAAGTATGTTTTGAGTGAGTTTTAAGGTGTCAAAAAAAGTTGGCACATTGGTTGCTTTGTATAAGGTAGATAGCAAAATAGCTATCACTACTTTAAACAGGTGATGCATTTATCTACATAATAATGTGGTTAAAAGTTGCACCAAATATAATTAAAACTTTTACAAGGATCAATCACATGCAAGTTTCAGCTAATAGCCAAGTACAAATGCAAGCATACAACAAAACACAACAATTAAAGCCTGCAATGGAACAAACTGCTAGCCCTAAAACCCTGCAATCTGATACAGTAAGCATCTCTCAAGAAGGTATGGCTGCTGCGAGTGTTAACTCTGTTGAACGTGGCCTTGCTATTCTTTCTGGTGGTACAGGCACTCGTCCTAAGTAGTAATAAGGTATTGAATGTTTTTAACTGAGTTTTTTGGTCTTTTCTCATTATCAGCTTTTGTTATGTGGGCTTTTTTAATGGCCTTCTTTTTCAATGTTTTTGTATATAGCTTAGACGTTAAAAGAAAGACTACCTTATTACTCAGTTCATTAATCATGATGATATCTTATACAGCCACAGATTACTTCTATACGTGGCTTTCATACTATAACACCACATATTTGGACTGGGCTATTCATGATTTAATTACTATTATTGTACTCATCTTTAGCTTTAAATTATTGAAAAAAACAACTGCATCCTTCTTATATTTGATCGTTGGTTTATCAATAAATATGCTATTAGTACTGTTAATGTATTTAGATGTATATGTGTATAAAAATAATGAACCATGGTTTTTCTGGGAAATATATGTAGGTTTCGTTGCTTTTAATGACTTAGCAATGGTTGTAGCATTAATTGTAGATAGAGACTTTTTAGGGCTACACAGGATAAAAAGAAAATTAATTCGATTGTTTAAATCGAGAAAAATAAAAATAACGACCTAGTTTAAATGTACGTTACTGAAGCCCTGATGGATTATGTAGAAGCTTTCTCTCAATGGGGGTTTTTAATGGCCTTCTTATACTGTTTAGCTTCCAGTATAAATAAAGAAAATAAATCCTCGGTTTATTTATCTGCGCTTATGCTCTGCTCATATATTTCCAGTGGTTACATAAACTTATTAGAAAGTTTATATTTAAATTGGGCGCTCTACGATTTTATTACAATTTTAGCTTTGTTAATTTTAGAGTACTTTAAAGTACTTCACCGCTCTATAGCTTTTCACTTCATCATCTTTGCGTTAATAATAAATGCTGTGCTCACCTTAATATTGCATTACGATCTATACGTTTTATATAACTATGAGCCTTGGTGGTATTGGAGTGTTTATTCTATTGGCGTTAATATGTTCGATGTTTTAATGTTTCTTTCACTAGTATTCAATAAAAATACCATTTTTAAAAGAGGGGTTACATTGAACTTTAAAAAGTTGAAAAATATTGAATGAGCTTTTAATTAGCCCAACAGTTTCTCTGTACATAGGTGCATTTGTACAATGGGGATTTCTTATGGCTTTTTTGTACTCCCTTGCTCATTCGATTAATAAGCCTAATAAAGAAAGAGTGTATTTGTCTTTGGTTATGAGTGTTTCATATTCGTTTAGTATATTTACAAGTATGGATACGGTAACTTATCTAGATTTTTTGTTTTCCGATATTTTAACTCTCCTAGTTATCATTTCCCTTAGGCGGCTCTGGCATGATGGTATTACCTATCTATATATTATTACTGGTTTAGCTATAAACTCAGCTCTACACTTTCTCATGCATTACGACATCTATATATCAAATAATACAAGCTACTGGTGGCTTTGGAATGCTTACGCGATAGGGGTCAACGCTGCTGATTTCATAATGGTAGCTATATTTTTTATAAACAAAGATTTTTTATGCTTGATGAAATTTAGAAATGGTTTGATTACGAGTTTGAAGAGGGCATGATGGCTGACATATTGTGGGATCTGGTAGCGATTAGAGATTATGTAGGTATTTTTATTACATGGTTCTTTGTAATTGCATTTCTTTATAATTTGTCAGCAAGCATAAACAGTCCCTATAAAAATACAATGTACCTTTCTGGTATTATGATGATTTCGTACACCTTAAGTACACTGTTCGATATGGTTATAGTGTCTCACTTAAACTATTTTTACTTCGATATTGTAACTCTAATTATTATTTTTACGTTTAGGTACTACAGCCAAAGCCCAATTCCTACCGCATTTTATTATCTTGTGTTTGGTCTGAGTATTAATGCATCTTTATTTTTAGCTATGCATTACGATATAGAGATTTTAGGTACTCTATATTATTGGTGGTTTTGGAACGTTTATGTATTTGGTATGTACTTTACAGATTTGATAATGCCATTAGCGCTTATCTTTAACAAAGATTTTTTAGGTCTAGTTAAGCTTACTAAATTTTTAACTGAAAAATTTAAAAGGTCACGCAATGCATGATTTTTTATGGCAGCTGGCTAGTTTATACGACTATATAACTATTTTTATTACATGGTCTTATGTACTCGCTTTTTTATATAATTTGTCTGCAAGCATTAACAAGTCTGACAAAAGCTGCACACAGCTTGCATTCATTATGATGGTATCTTACACCTCAAGTATTTTTATGGATCCCTTGAGCAACACACCCCATTTGACCCTTTTTATATTTGATATCGTAACTATGTTTTTTCTGATTATATGGCGGATATACTTTAGTAAAAACCTCCCCGTAGCCTTTTATTATCTTTTAGTTGGACTTAGCTTTAACGCATTTGTTTTTTTTGGAATGCACTACGACAGTATTGTCTTAGGAAATTTGGATTACTGGTGGTTTTGGGCCTTATATGTAATAGGGCAAATAATTTCTGATTTAACGATGCTTTTAGTTCTCCTAATTAATAAAGACTTTTTAGGTTTGGTTGCTTTAAAACGGTATTTACTTAATCGTAGAAAAAACACTCATCAAAAGGTTGAATAAAATGGAGGAGCTATTTTGGCAATTAAATTCAGTTAACGAATATTTTGGAATATTTATTACATGGCTTTTTGTTTTTTCTTTTTTGTTCACTCTATCAGCGGCTATTAATAAGCAAGATAAAAGCCGAGTTCACCTTTGCTTTATTATGATGGTTTCGTATACATTTAGTTTGTTTATGGACATAACTACTGCGGCTCCGCATTTAAAGTTGTTTATATTTGATGTACTAACAATTGCCGTTATTTTTATGTGGCGTATTTTTTTAGGACGTAAAATACCGTACGGATTTTATTATCTTATTGTAGGGCTTGCTATCAATGCCTCACTGTTTATGGGGATGTATATTGATAATACTCTTTATGGCAATTGGGATTTTTGGTGGTTGTGGATGCTGTATGGTTTTCTTATGCCTGTTATTGATATCACTATGGCGCTAATACTAATTATCAATAAAGATTTGCTAAAACTTGTTTGGTTAATTAAAAAATTAAAATCATCATCTATACAAAAGCCGAATTAGCGCATACAAGTTATGCGCTAATTCGGGAAGTGTTATTGGGCACCACAGCCCAATTTAGTTTTTAGCGCTTTAACAATTACAGGGTCTACAAACTCGCTTACATCACCATTGTGGCGAGCTACTTCTTTAACGAGTGTTGATGAAATAAATGAATTTCGCTCTGCGGGTGTTAAAAATACACTTTCTAAGTCGGGGTTCAGGCGGCGGTTCATGTTAGCTAATTGAAATTCATAGTCAAAATCAGATACAGCTCTAATACCGCGAATAAGCACATTAGCATTGTGCTCGCGTGCAAGATCAGCCAATAAACCAGAAAAACCAATCACCTTAACATTATCTATGTAGCTTAAAATAGAGTTTGCAAGCTCAACACGTTCTTCAAGGTTAAAGCAGGGTTTTTTACTTGGGTTATTAGCAACCGCAACTAATACAGTATCAAACATTTTAGCTGCACGTTGAATAAGGTCTGTGTGCCCATTAGTTAGTGGATCAAAGGTGCCAGGGTAAATTGCAATAACTTTCATAATGTTCACTATTTATTATTTTAGCGCTAGTTTAACAGTGTTTATGCCACAAAGCAGCCTAGCTAAAAAAGCATATAAACACTTACTTTCTTTAAACAGGTCAGTCCATGGTGGGAGTGTTTTAATGATTCATATTTGTTTATACTGTTTACCTCTTTTGAGTGTAATGTAGCCTATAGATAATTTGAGTATTAGCATATGAATACCAAGGATAAAATAATACACACCAGTATTTTGTTGTTTAACGAAAATGGTGAGCGTGCAATAACGACAAATCATATTGCATCAAACTTAGGGATGAGCCCGGGTAATCTTTATTATCATTTTAAAAATAAAGAAGACATTATCCGTCATATTTTTGCGCTGTATCGCGATCATTTAAATACTCACTTTAAACCTATTAATAAAGATGATGATGCATTTAATCATTTAACGGCTTACCTAGATTCGTTATTTGAGCTGATGTGGCGCTATCATTTTTTTTACGATAATCTTGGGGATATTCTCTCTAGAGATGCTGATTTAAAACAAGCTTATATTGATTTTCAGTTAGAGTTGTTAGAGCAAGTTCGTAAAATTATTTTAGGACTTCGCGACAGTGAAATGATTGCTATTGATGAGCAAGATGTCATTGATTTAGCACATACATTAAAGTTAACGGTTAGTTTTTGGACGCCTTATATTAAAGCCCGTAGGCCAAGTGGTACGCTTGCTGAGCAAGATATATATCATGGCATTTTAAAAGTACTTACATTATTTAGAGCGTACAGTACCGATAAAAGCATTGATAAAATGAACCTGCTACGTGAAAAATATACTGAATTAGCGCAACAAGCCTTAGGGCCTGTTGACCTTTCAGGATTAAAATTTGTTCAATCTAGGGGCGATTAAATCGCGACGCGAGGTTTGTAACCTAGTGGGCTAAGTAAAAACCGAGCAACAAAGAGTTAATCGCCCCTAGGCTGAACCCTTTGGGCAGCGCTTGTTTGGCATTTATGCTACGTTATCGCCTATTTATGGGGAATAACCACACTACATAGGCTCTGCCTTGCCTAAATACCAAACACACTGCTGTAAATTTAACCTCGAAAGATAAACAGGCCCTAGCTGTAGTTTAATCGATAGTAATAGGCTGTTTCCTAGGCGCTGAATTTTTTGCTATAATCCCGCGCCAAATGCCTGGGAGCGCGAATTCCCGCAGTCTAAGAGTGAACTATGCTTAAATTTATCGTCAAACTACATCCTGAAATAGCCATTAAAAGCCGTTCAGTCCGTAAACGCTTTACTAAAGTGTTAGAAAATAACATTAAAATTGTATTGCGCCGTGTTGACGAAAAAGTACAAGTAAGAAATAACTGGGATAACATTTCAGTTGTTACAAAGCTTGAAGACGCGCAAGTTCGCCTTGATTTTATCGATAGCCTTAAACGCATCCCTGGCATTGTTCAATTTATTGAAGTAACCGAAACACAATTCGAAACTCTTGATGATATTTATCAAAAAACCATCGCTTTAGTTGGTCATACTATTGTAGGTAAAACCTTTTGTGTTCGTGCTAAGCGCATAGGGCAACACGATTTTACCTCAACTGATTTAGAGCGTTATGTTGGTGGTGGATTAAATCAGCATATTGAAGGCGCAAGCGTAAAGCTTAGCCGCCCAGAAGTAACAATACGCCTAGAAGTAAAAGACGATAAAGCTTACATTGTTTCTCATACACATTTTGGTATGGCTGGTTTTCCTCTGCCAACTCAAGAAGATGTGCTTTCGCTTATGTCTGGTGGTTTTGACTCTGGCGTAGCAAGTTACCAAATGATTCGAAAAGGCGCACGCACGCACTTTTTATTCTTTAATCTAGGTGGCGCAGCGCACGAAATTGGCGTTAAGCAAGCAAGCTACTACTTATGGAAAAAATATAGCTCTACACATAAAGTTAAATTTGTAACGGTTGATTTTGAACCTGTTGTTGCTGAAATTTTAGAAAACGTTGAAAACAGCCAAATGGGTGTTGTACTTAAACGTATGATGATGCGCGCAGGGAGTGTGGTTGCGCAAAAGTTAAACATTCAGGCACTTGTCACTGGCGAAAGTATTGGCCAAGTATCTAGTCAAACATTAGCGAATTTAAGCGTGATTGACCGTGTTACTGAAACGCTTATTTTACGCCCGCTTATTCAACACGATAAGCAAGAAATTATTAATATTGCTCGTCAAATTGGTACGGCCGAAATGGCAGAAACAATGCCTGAATACTGTGGTGTTATTTCTAAAAAGCCAACGGTTAAAGCCAAAATAGACGTTATTCTTGGTGAAGAAGAAAAGTTCGACTTTGATGTACTTGATACCGTTGTAAACAACGCACGCATAATGGATGTGCGTGATATTGACGTTGAAGCCAAACAAGAACTTAAAGAAGCTGAATCGGTTGCTGATTTACCTGTAGGCTCTGTGGTAGTTGATATTCGCTCACCAGAGGAAGAAGAAGCTGCACCGCTAGAAATCGATGGTGTTGAAGTGGTGCATTTGCCGTTCTTCCGTTTAGCTACTAAGTTTGGTGATTTACCAAAAGACACTGACTACTATTTATATTGTGACAGAGGCGTAATGAGCCAACTACAGGCACTTATGCTGCACGAACAAGGCTTTGAAACGGTAAAAGTTTACCGCCCATAAGGTTTGTCGTCTTAAAGTTAAGAATTTATATAAGCGTGGTTTATACCACGCTTTTTTTTGCCTGAATTTTGACAAACAACTCATCGTTGTAAGGTGTAGGAATACCGTGAAGTTTGCCTTGTTGGCTAATATAGCCACATATAGCTGATATTTCAGTTTCTCTGCAATGCGCGACGTCTTGCTGCATTGAAGAGTAATTGTCAGACGTTAATTCCATTATTTTATAAGCGGTATTAAGTGCTTTAATCAATGGGATATTAAGCCCTTGTACCTTTGCTATATTGCATGCTTCAGTGAGTGCATTAAAAATTATAGCATTGTACTTAGGTGCGCGTAACTCACCATTTTTTACATTACTTAAAGCGCTTAATGGGTTAATGGCAATATTTACGAGTAGTTTTTCAAAACGAAGCTGCTGAATGTTATTAGTAAACTTTAGGCTGGGTATCACTTTAAAAATATCAGCTATTGGCGCGCTATTTTGAAAAGCTAATTCATTACAAGCACCAATAACACTTTGTCCCTCACCAGTGTGCTGCACAATGTATTGGTTTGATTTAAAGCCCGCTATGCTTGTCGTTAAAAAGTAGAGTGCTTGGTGAGTGCTTAGTTGGCTATTTACCTCATCAACATTACCCATTCCGTTATGCGAAAGTACAACAGAGCAATGATTTGGTAAAAATGGCTTTATTTGCGTAAATGCATCAAGTACTTGAAAGGCTTTAACGGTAAATAAAACAACATCAAATTCAGCTGCTTTATTTAGCTGATTTAATGTAATAAATTGTGCGTCAATTTTTTTAGATGCACCCTTACCTCGACTATAAAAACGGGTATTTGTTGGGCTTTTGCGAGTTAAAACACTGACATTATGCGACGCACTTAGAAAATGACTAAGTAACAAGCCAATAGCACCATCGCCGACAATTAAAATATTAGCCATATGGGTTCTTTTTTCGAGGTGTAAAAATTACTCTAAGTAAAAAGTAGCTTGCGGCACCTGCAAAATCAGCAAAAAAATCACCGAGTGATGCTTGCCTATATGGAAGTGCGTCTTGCATTATTTCTATAGAGGCGCCATAACCTGCCAATAAAAGTATTTGCGCATATAAAGGAAGCTTAAACGCTTTATCCATTATTATGGCTAGTATAAAAAAAGTCCCAAAATGGGCCACTTTATCAACATGAGGAAATAAATTTACAACGCCACCTTTTATTTCTTTGGCAAATAAAAAGGTAAAAGCTACTATGCTGATTAAAAAAATTGCTTGATAAACACGCCTTGTCACGACAAATCCTAAAATCGCTTAAAAAAGAGGCGCAAGTATATCAAACTAATTTAATATCGCACCTGAACAAGATGCAGAAAAATGTAAAGATTTATAATTTTAGCGTTATAATTACCACATAAAATTAAGATTAAATAGTTAGGAGCAAACCAATGCCTTCATTTGATATTGTATCTGAAGTAGAAATGAACGAAGCTAAAAACGCAGTTGATAATGCAAATCGTGAGCTAGAGACTCGCTTTGACTTTAGAGGCGTTGATGCATCTATTGAGCTAAATGACAAAACAATTAAGCTTAAAGCTGAAGCAGACTCTCAGGTTATGCAATTATTTGATATTTTAGCTAACAAAATATCTAAGCGTGGTATGGATGTATCAAGCTTAGAGCTTCAAGATATTACCCGTGCTGGTAAAAATGTATTTCGTAACGTTGGCTTAAAGCAAGGTATCGAAAAGGACATGGCTAAAAAAGTAGTTAAAGCCATTAAAGACTCTAAAGTTAAGGTTCAAGCAGCTATTCAAGGCGAAGAAGTACGTGTAACGGGTAAAAAACGTGACGATCTTCAAGAGGCTATGCAAGTAGTGCGCAGCGCTGAGCTAGGTCAGCCTTTTCAGTTTAAAAATTTCCGCGATTAATCAATAAATAGTTTTAAATTAAGCATGCTTTAATCTGTTTATACTTACAGACAGATTGAAGCTACTTACTCTTTTTAAATATCTCACTATTATCCCTCTTTGCTGCCTAGATACTCCCGTATGTATTAATCTCCTTTTTGATATTTAAGCTATTATATTTAATCACATGCAATTAAGTACTTCACACTAGAAGGTATTAAAATGAAACTTCATCAATTATTTTTGTTATTTGTTTTGCTTACATTTACCAAACCAAGCTTATCAAAAACAGTTGATATTGATGTACTGGTTGAAGATGGCTACTTTCCCATTATTATTAATGCGCAAAAAAAGCAGGGTTTTGCTCCTGAGTTTATTAAGATTTTAAACGGAGCACAGCAGGAGTTTAACTTCGTACTTAAGTCTCTACCTGTAAAAAGGCTTGCTTTGTCAGTTGAAAAAAATAATTTTGATGTTTTATTTTTAATGGCACTGCAATGGATCCCACTATCAGCGCAAGAAAACATTGAAAAAACCGAATTTTATACCATTACCAAAAATGAGCTTTATACGCTTAAAGAAAATACAAATGAGCAAGCTTACTTTGACGACATTACGTCATTAACAAAGGTTGGGGTTCTGGGGTACTCGTATCAATTTGCTGGATTTAATACAGATGCCGAATTTTTAAGTGAGGAACATCAAGTAAGTTTAACCATTGATGAATTCAACGTTGTTAAAATGCTGCTATTAAAGCGCGCGGAAGTAGGCGTTTTAAATAATATTGCTTACCAATATTTTAAAAATCAAAATACTTTTAATATGGATTTACTCTATAAAAGTAACGTACCAGATGCCGTTTATAAAACGCACTTTTTAGTTAACTCTAAATCAAATAAGATCACTAGTAATAAAATGGATGAAATACTAAGCTTACCTACTGCACAAATACAACTTCAGAAGCTACTTGATAAATATGGAATTTCTTCAAACTATACTAGCCCCTAACTGCATTTTAAAGGTTTTTAGCTGTATAGACGTCCATTGACATTTGTAAACAAAATACTCACAATAGCGACATATTTTCAAGGTGCTTGCTAGCCACTTCATGTAATGATTTTTTTAGCAGGATAATCGGGAAGTTGGTGCGTTTTCATGATGACTACAAGCCCAACACTGCCCCCGCAACGGTAAAGTATTGCATATTTTGATGTGCTTACTGAGTCCGGAGACCGGCCTTGATGCAATCTTACTTACTTAAATCTTTGCGGTGGGCAAAGGTAGGGGACATCATGTTAAACAAAACAACTTTAGGCGTTGCTATTTCTGCTGCGCTTTCATTTTCTGTGTCTGGCGCAGAGCAATCAATTGAAAAAATAACCGTTACAGCTAATAAATTTGAGCAATCAATCAATGACGTTTTAGCAAGTGTAAATGTTATTGAGCGTGCAGAAATAGAAGCAAGCAACGTACGCGATTTACCAACCTTATTAAGCACGCGAGTTGGTTTTCAGGTTAATCCAAACGGTGGTTTTGGCCAAAATACAGGTGTGTCACTTCGTGGTACTGGCTCTGGCGATACGCTAATTTTGATTGACGGTGTACGTACAGGCTCAGCAACACTTGGTCAAAAAGCATTAAATAATGTCCCTTTAAATAGTATTGAACGTATTGAAATTATTAAGGGTTCTCGCGCAGCTGTTTACGGCTCTGATGCACTTGCTGGCGTGATTAACATTATAACGCGTGAATCAGATAACTTATCTGTGAGTGCTACGTTTGGTTCTGATTCTTACCAAAATTATCAAGTGGCAGGCTCTGTAAAATCAGGTGATATAACAACAGCATTTAATGCAGGCTTTGAAAAAACAGATAACTTTGATGTACTGCAAGGCGTAGCACCAGATGAAGATGGCTATGAAAATAAAAATCTTGGTTTTAAAGTAAATTATACAGATGCACACTACGGCGACTTTAAGTTATTAGGTCAATACAGTGAAGGTTTCGCAGATTACGACAGCCGCTTTAGCCCAGCTGACAGTACGATTGAACGAGATGATTTTAAAAACTATCAGCTTTCTGCAGGTTGGAGTAAAAACTACACTAACCAAACGCACAGTATTGATTTAGCGCTAGCAACGGATGATTCAGACAATACATATGTTGATTTTTCAGTTGGACCAACAACAAGTACTTTTATAACTAAACGCACACAAATTGATTATAACGGCCAATACCTATTATCTGATGAGCTTAACATTAGTGGTGGTATCAATTGGTACAACGATGATGTATCTCATAGTTCGCAACTATTTGTTGAAGACAGCCGAGATGTACTTGCTGTGTTTGTAGGTGCTTACTACGATGCAGATAAAGTATTAGCTAATTTAACTGTTCGCCAAGATGACGACGAGCAATTTGGCGACGAAACAACGTATACCGCAGCTGCGGGTTATCATTTATCTGAAGATGCAACATTTCGTATAAGCCAAAGTACTGGCTTTAAAGCCCCTACATTTAACGATTTATATTTCCCACTTTATGGTAACCCTGATTTACAGCCTGAAAAATCAGTAAACCGTGAGTTAGGTTTGAGTGTGGACTTTGATATTGCGCAAGTTGATGTTGCAATTTTTAGAAACGATATAGAAGATAAAATTGATTACGATGCAAACTTTGCATTAGCTAATATTGATGAAGCACGTTATGAAGGGGTTGAATTTAGCTTATCTCAGCAGTTTTTTGGTTTTGATAGCAACCTTAACTTTGCTTATTTGAGTGCAGAAGACGAAGAAACGGGCGCAGAGTTACGTAATGTTGCTAAACGTACTTTTAACTGGGAAGTTGCAAAACAGTTTGGTGCTTTTGATGCAAGCTTAGACATGCAATACCGTAGCGACCGACAAGGTGCTGTGACTCGCTTAGGCTCTTATACACTTTGGAACTTAGCAGGTAATTATCAAGTAAATGAACATATTGAAGTTTCGCTTCGTGTAGAAAACTTATTTGATAAAGAGTATAACGCTGTTGATTCAAATACTGATTTTACAACGGGTCAAGTGTATTACTACAACACTCCAGAGCGTCGCTTTTTTGCAGGCGCAAGCTACCAGTTTTAACGGTATTTATTAATATTAAAAAGCCCGACTTACGTCGGGCTTTTTAATGTGTAGCTAAGTTTAACTAATCAATTTAACTGCTCAAATTAGCTAGTCAGCTAAGAACTCTTTAAATACGGTTTCAAACTTATGTAATTTAGGTGCTATTAAAATACTACAGTAACCCTGCTGTGGGTTTTCGTTATAGTAATCTTGATGATAATGCTCTGCTGGATAATACGTAGTGGCAGGGCTGACTTCTGTCACAATGGGCTCACTCACATGGCTTTGCAGTTGAGCTACCATTTCATTGGTTTGCTTTTGTTGAGCTTCGTCGTGATAGTAAACAACGCTTCTATATTGTGTGCCTATATCGTTACCTTGGCGATTCAATTGTGTAGCATCATGCAAAGTGAAAAACATTGCTAGCAGTGTTTCAAAGCTAACTACAGTAGTATCAAATTCAATTTTAACAACCTCAGCGTGCCCGGTTGTGCCAGAGCATACAGAATTATAGGTTGGGGTGTCGGTTTCGCCACCGGTATAGCCAGAACTCACATCTAATACGCCATTTACACGTCTAAATGCTGCATCTATACACCAAAAACAGCCGCCACCAAATGTTGCTACTTGCGTTGTTGAGCTCATAAGTATTCCTAAAATGTATATGGAGTTTAAAGGCGAGCATAAATTGTATGCGCCGCAACAACAAGGTTACGGCGCAATAAAGAGATTAGATCTCTTCGAAAGGCTTTTCAGCAGCTTGTTTATTCAGCTTTTGTTGTAAAAACTCAGGTGACTGTGTATTTTTCGATAGAGCATAATACGCAGCAGGTACAACAAAAAGAGTCAGCAGGGTAGATACAATAACCCCTGTAAACACGACTACACCAATTACCATACGGCTTTCGGCGCCGGGGCCTGAAGCAAAAACCAAAGGAACAGAGCTCATAACGGTTGTTAGTGAGGTCATTATTATTGGGCGAAGGCGCTGGGTAGCCGCTTGTAGTATTGCTTCACTAAACTCAACGCCTTTATCGCGTAATTGGTTAGTAAATTCCACAATCAAAATACCATTTTTAGCACTTAAGCCTATGAGCATGACAATACCTATTTGGCTGTAAATATTTAAGGTAAGCCCTGTAGCCCAAAGCCCAAACATAGCGCCCATTAAACCAAGCGGTACGGTAAGCATAATTACAAATGGGTGCATAAAGCTTTCAAACTGCGCAGCAAGCACTAAAAAGGTAACGGTGAGTGCAAGTATAAATACGTAGGTCATCGCTGATGCGCCTTCGTAATAAAGCTGCGACTCACCTTTGTAATCTACTGCGCCATCTATATCGTTTTCCTCAGCGGCTACTTCGTTTAAAAAGTTAAGCGCTTGCTCAAGTGTATAGCCATCAGCTAAGTTGGCGCTTAATGTAATTGCGCGCATACGGTTGTAACGGTTTAAGCGCGATGCTGTTGCTTCTTCTTTTAAGCTGATAAGGCTATCAAGTGGAACTAGTTCACCGCTTCGTGATTTAAGGTATATATTTGAAATATCAGTAGGATTGGTAAAATCTTCTTTTGTTCCTTTTAAAATCACATCGTATTCTTCACCGCGGTCAATAAAGGTCGTAACACGGCGCTGGCCAAGCATTGTTTCTAGTGTACGGCCTACATCAGATACCGAAACGCCTAAATCGGCAGCTTTGTTTTTATCTATGCTGACTAAAAACTGTGGGAAGGTTTCTTTGTAATCATGATCGATTCTTACTAAACCAGGGTTTTGTTCAGCACGCTTTATTATACGGTCACGCCAATCGGCTAGTTGTGCATAATCATTACCTTGCAGTACAAACTCAATTGGGCGAGATGAGCCACCACCACCAATACCACGGCGCATAATGGCAAATGCACGAACATCGGTAACTTCTTGCATTTTACCGCTTATTTCATCCATTACTTCCCACGTTGAGCGTTTGCGTTTATCCCAATCGGCCATACCCACAATCGCAACACCGCCGCTGCCACCCCAGCCAGGCACTCGAACAAGTACGCGACTTAGCTCACCGGCTTGCGAGTAAGGCATTAAGCGCTCTTCAATTTTAGCCATATTAGCGGCGTTATTTTCGTAACTTGCGCCCTCAGGGCCGCTCATCATAATAAAGAACGTGCCACGATCTTCTTTTGGCGTTAGCTCAGAAGGAACTTGTAAAAACAACGAGTAACTAACAAAGCCAGCTAATAATAGGCTCACCATTAAACCCCATTTACGGGTTATGTTGGTGGAGAGTGAATTACGGTAACTTACTTCAATTTTAGTAAACTGGCGGTCCATCCATTGGCTAAATTTATTTGGTTTGTCTGATACTTTAAGTACTTTAGAGCACAAGGCTGGTGCGAGAGTCAGTGCTGTAACACTTGAGAAAAATACGGCAGCACTTACCGCCATAGCAAACTCAGTAAATAATGCACCTATACGGCCATCCATAAATACTAATGGCACAAACACCGATATTAGTACAAGAGTGGTTGCTACTATAGCAAAACCTACTTCACGCGCGCCTCTAAATGCAGCTAGTAACGGCGGCTCACCCAGTTCAATACGGCGGTGAATGTTTTCAAGCATTACAATGGCATCATCTACTACTAAACCAATGGCCAGTACTAAGGCAAGTAAAGTGAGTAAGTTAATTGAGTAGCCCATTGCCAACAAAAACATAAAGCTACCAACAAGTGCGACCGGTACGGTGACCGCAGGGATAAGCGTTGCTCGTATATTGCCTAAAAACAAAAATATAACGAGTACGACTAAACCCATAGAGATGGCAAGTGTGCTGTAAACTTCATTGATAGACTCTTTAATAAATACAGACGAATCGTAGCTGTCTTGAATTGTAGTGCCTTCAGGTAGGTTGCGTTTGATTTTTTCAAGTTCGCTGCGTGCGTTATCTACTACGGTTAGTGTGTTTGCTTTAGCTTGTTTTACAATACCTAAGCCAATCATATTACGCCCGTTACCACGAAATAAGCTTTCGTCATCGGCAGCTTCTAAACGTACATCGGCAACTTCACCTAAACGTACTAAGTAACCTTCATCACCACGTTTAATTACCAGGTTTTTAAAATCGCGCTGATCTTTATAACTACGGGCAGTACGCACGGTAAAGTCACGATCTATAGATTCTATTTCGCCAGCCGGTAACTCAACGTTTTCTGTACGCAGTGTATTTTCAATATCGCTCGAGGTAATGCCACGTGCAGCCATTGCTTGGCGGTTTAGCCAAATTTTCATGGCGTATTGGCGCTCACCACCAATACGTACGTTAGATACACCATCTACTACGGCTAAGCGGTCAACAATAAAACGCTGCGCGTAATCAGATAACTGTAACGAGTCCATTGTTTCGCTGTTTAATACAAACCAGGCGATTGGGCTTTCATCACTATTTGATTTAGATACTTCTGGCGGGCGTACCTGATCGGGCAAACTATCAAGTGCACGTGCTACACGTTCGCGTACATCGTTAGATGCTGCATCTATGTCGCGGTTAATATCAAACTCAATGGTAATGTTTGAACGTCCATTACGACTCGATGAGTTAATACTTTTAATACCTTCAATACCTGAAATTCGATTTTCTATTATTTGCGTTATTTTGGTTTCTATAATTTCGGCAGAAGCACCTGTGTATTCAGTGCTGATATTTACAATCGGCGTTTCAATATCCGGGTATTCACGAAGTGGCAGCATAGTAAACGCAACCAGTCCAAAAGTAAGAAGCAGTAAATTAATTACAATGGCAAAAACGGGGCGCTTGACGCTAGTATCTGTAATTTTCACGTATTACCCCTTTACGCTTACTTTACTTCCAGAGCGAATTTTTATTAGCCCCTCAGTAACAATTTGCTCGCCATCAGTTAGGCCCTCGTCGATAGCAACCCAGCCATTATTTCTGCTAGCAACATGCACTTCAATTTTATTAGCTATCCCATCTTGAATTTGAAAAACAAAGTGTTTGTCTTGCAAAGGTATAACCGCTTTTTCTGGCACCATTAAAGCTTGGTTGCTGCTTAGCTCAAGTGCTGTATTTAGTAACATACCAGGGCGAAGTAATCCTGATTTATTGGCAAAACTTGCTGTAACTTCAACACTGCGAGTAACCGAATCAATACGCGAGCTAATATGCGTTACCTTGCCGTTAAATGTTTGTCCTGGGTAGGCATCGTTTTGCGTAAGCACTTTCATGCCCATATTTAATTGTGCTAAATATTTTTCAGGTACTTTAAAGTCAACTTTAATAATACTAATATCATCAAGTGTTGTGATTATTGTTGTATTACTTACGTAAGCACCTATTGATATTTCACGCTTACCTAACAGGCCTGAAAAGGGCGCACTAATAGTCATTTCGTTTAATTTAGTTTTAGCGCTTTCTAGTTGGGCCTCTGTTGCATCAACACGAGATAACTGCTCTTCAAGTAACGACTTTGCCGTTGATTGCGAGCGTGAAAGTTCGGTTAGGCGATCTAACTGACGTTGTTCTTCACGTAAGTTAATGCCAAGCTCTTTAACGGCAAGCTGTTCTTGTTGGCTCTGTAACTGTACTAACTTTTGCCCTTTACTGACTAAGTCGCCGTCTTTAAAATATATATCTGTGACATAATCGTTTTGCGCACTTTTTATATAGATTGCTTGGTTTGCACGCGCGCTACCGATCGCTTCTATCATCACTGCGTTTTCCTGAGAAGTAACAGTATGAGCTGTTACTTGAGTAGACATTTGTGATAAATCGGCCTGTTCGCCGTGGCTAGCGGGTAGATATAAATAAACGCTAAATATTAGAAGTAACGTAATAATAAATGGAAAAAGTGCTTTACCTGATTGTCTTGAGTACATTGATTTCATACCTGAAAATGAATTGTAAGTATTGTACGAAATAAGACCGGGAAAAGACGGTTATGTGTCTCATAAATTTGTGCGTTAAGCGTAAAAGTAAATAAGATTTATTCATTGTTCCTATTTTGTTGAGGAAAAAGCGGTAATGTATGAAATTTAAAACCACCTGTAACTTATGTATAACAACAAGAAAGGTCATAATTTGGGCTGTTATTATGCTTGTTTTTTATATGGTGTTTTACCAATATGGATAAATCTAACAATGCCATTAAGTTTCGGGCACAAGGTGCGCGAAACGCAATTGAAGTGCTTGTTGCAGGTGCAATTGGTTTAGTTTTTATTATGTTGTTTAATTTACTGAGGCCGGGTGAGATTAGCATACTTGAAATATTTTTAGTGAGCTTGTGTATTGCCGCTATTTTTATTGGATATTTAAAAACTCAAGAGCCATATCATAGCCTTATATTAAATGAGTCTGAGCTCGTTTATTGCCATAAATACGGAGCTTGGTGTATGCCTCATAGTAACTTTCATCACAGTGGTATACCCAAAGTAGAAGATGGCTTTGATTACTTAGAATTAAATGCGGTTGGTATAAAGGTAAACGACATAGATGACTTTTTAACAAGCATAGCGCCTCGAATTGCAGGGAAATTATTAATAGAGCAGCGTAATTTGTTTATGCAAGTTGTTCAAAAACATTGCAAAAATGGCAATTGCCCATCAGAATGGCTAATAGAAGATACACATTACACATCCCATAAAGGGATAAGCTATACTGGTCTTATAGCTATGTTTGCTAACAGGACTAAGCACCTTCAACTGTTAACCGGTTACGATTTATTATTACCAGCCAGTGTGTTAGATAGAGATATCTGGGCATTTAGTGCTAACTTAAATAAGTGGAAGCGCGAGCCTAGTCAGTTTATAGCGTCGCAAATTAATAATTAAGCTGCGACTGTAGGAAAGAAAAATGAGTCAAGAGAGAGCCTTTTTAAAAAGTGGTCGAAACACCATAATACATAAAGATAAAAAGCATGATTTAGTGATTGTAAACTCTGAAATTCATCCTAAAATTAAAGTGACTCAACATGGCTTAGAGCCATTTAAAGAAGAGTTACCTAAAAACCGCCGTGATGCAAAAGATCGCTATTTAGAAATAGTCTATGTTGGAAGCCCTGATGTATTTGGCGAAGAAAAACAATTACTATTTATTCAAGCTTTAGATGGGCGTGAATACAAAGTAGATTACAGTAAAATCGGTACGAAGTTGTTTGTACGCATTCATCAAGATACATATATGTAGTACTTAAATGGCATCTTTATTGCTAGTAATTACACTATAGTAATTATTTGACATAATAAGGTGCTGCGTATGAAAGCGTTTGCTTTAATCCCCCTCATTTCTTGCGGTTTGCTGAGTGCGTGTGGAGGAGGTGGCGGTGATAGCGATAATACAGTTGTAGAAACATCTGTTAATGCTGGAACCGATTTACAAATTATCGAAAAAACTGAATTTACCATCACAGCACAAGGTTCCCCCGCTGATGGTACGTTTTCATGGCAACAAGTTAGCGGCCCAAGCTTAGAAGGTTTTCCGCTTGATGGTGCTGAGCAAACATTGACAGCCCCTGACGTAAAAACTGATAGTGAAATAATCTTAAGAGTAAGCTATCAAAGCACCGGTAGTAGCGCTGTTAGTGACGACATTTCTATTTCAGTGAGCTCTAATAATCAACTTCCTCTTGCTGTTGTTACCCAAACATCTCCTGAAACACTTCCTTCTGTATACAAAGATACAGTGACTTTGAGCGCTCTTGAGTCGAGCGATCCTGATGATAATGGCCAAATTGATAGTTACTTGTGGCAACTGCTATCAGGTCCTGATTTAGATATTGCTAGCTTTAATGAGTCAACTCTTAGCTTTTCTCATCCTTTACTAGAAAGTAACGTAAATTTGTCTTGGCAGCTAACAGTCACTGATGATGAAGGCGGTGAGGCGAGTACTCAATATTCGATGACGCTTAACAAAACAAATGAGTTGGTGGATGCAAATGCAGGTGCTGATCAAAATATTGAGGAGTTTGAACAAGTAACACTTGATGCAACGAATAGCGAAACTGTTACCGATACCTATCAGTGTAAATGGCAACAACTTACCGGTAATAGCGAAACATTAAGTAATAGCAACCAATGTACAACGACATTTTTTGCCTCTGATGTAGATACCGAGACCACATTGAGCTTTGAAGTAACGGTAACCGACTCAAAAGGACGTACCGATACAGATTCTTTATTTGTTGATGTATCACCAAAAGCGCTTGGGCTTATAAACGATAGTGGTGTTGGTGAGTGTTACAACAATACACAACGCATTAACTGTGAAAGCGATGATTTTCCAGAGCAAGATGCAGAGCTCGGACGCGATAGCTATGCAAATCGTTTAGATAAGGTTGGCAAAGGTAATTTAGCGTTTGATTACACTAAACTTAATCAGTTTGCTGATGAAGTTGGTGATGATAGTAGTGACTTTACCTGTATACGCGATAATGTTACAGGGCTTGTATGGGAAGTAAAAACTGAATCC
Organism: Pseudoalteromonas sp. GutCa3; assembly: GCF_002836155.1. Classification (NCBI taxonomy): domain Bacteria; kingdom Pseudomonadati; phylum Pseudomonadota; class Gammaproteobacteria; order Alteromonadales; family Pseudoalteromonadaceae; genus Pseudoalteromonas; species Pseudoalteromonas sp. GutCa3. The sequence goes on from NZ_PJBK01000090.1 coordinate 105,003, forward strand.
TCTGGAGTATTGCCAAATACAAGTTTGCGTGAGGGGCAAAATCATTACTTTTGGGATTTAGGCGATACTACTTTTACCGATACTAGTACAGCCAATTCAACTTGCCCGGATGATACGAGTTGTGGAGTACAAAGTTATATAAACGAAGTGAATAACTTAGATTTTTGTGGTGGTACAAATTGGCGGTTACCTACTTATACAGAGCTTTTAGGTTTAATTGATTATGGTAAACAAGGGCAAAGCATATTAATTGATGAGGTGTTTTTCCCCAATATGCCAAGTGAAAGTGCATTAAGTCACTTACGTTATTGGACTTCACAAACTGCAGCCGATGGTACAAGTTTATCGCAAGCGTACATTATTGATATGAGTGATGGTAACGATCTTGCTTATCCAAAAGAAAATACTGCGTATGTTCGTTTAGTTAGAAGCCGTTAGGAGAAAATAATGAGATTAAAATTACTCTATGCACTAGCAACTATAAGCTTGAGCTTTAATATTGCAGCGGCGCAAACGTGCTACGACGGTGCAGATACCACAACGCCGACAGATAGATTTACCATAAATACAGATGGCACAGTGTCTGATACCGAAACAGGCCTTATGTGGCAACGTTGTAGTTATGGGCAAATTTATAATACAGAGACGCAGCTTTGCGAAGGCTCTACACCTTCTCTTACTTGGCAAGAAGCACTACGCGGTGCTAAAAATGATACAACCGCAGATTACGATGATTGGCAAATGCCTAACATTAAAGAGTTGGCGAGTATTTTAGAGCACAGTTGCACCGAGCCGAGCATTAATGAAGAGGTGTTTTTTGGTACTAAGCTTCAAAACTATTGGTCAAATACATCGGGTGTGAGCACGATGAGCTCTGCATGGGTTTATCAATTTGATAGTGGGCTGAATAGCTTGCACGCCAAAACTAGTAATGTGTATTTACGGTTAGTTCGCTACGAAGAATAAAGTACTTACTAAGATTAGACAGATGAAAGTGCAGCCTTAAAACCGCTGCATTTTTTTTTTTACATAAATTTACGTTATTTCAATAATAAAGCGCTTACAACGTTGTCACTTAGTGCGTTTTTTTGCCATTATAGGCCGTGATTTAATTACGAAGGAACATCACGGTGTATTTAAGCTATTTTGGCCTGAATGAAAAACCTTTTTCAATTTCGCCCAACCCTCATTACTTATTTTTAAGTGAACGACATAAAGAAGCCTTAGCACACCTTACCTATGGATTAGGTGAAGACGGTGGTTTTGTATTATTAACAGGCGAAGTGGGTACTGGTAAAACTACAATTACCCGCAGTATGTTAGAGCAGTTACCTGAAAACACGCAAGTAGCGATGATCCATAACCCAGCACTTTCAGAGCTAGAGTTATTGGCTAGTATTTGTGATGAGCTCAACATTAGTTACGATGCTAATAATGCGACGCTTAAAAGTCTTACCGATATTATAAAAAAGCACTTAGAGACCAATAATAAATCGGGCGGGCACACCATACTTATAATTGATGAAGCGCAGTTACTTGCCCCTAATGTGCTTGAACAATTACGCTTGCTGACAAATATAGAAACCGATCATAAAAAATTATTACAAATAGTATTGGTTGGTCAACCTGAGCTACAAGAGCTTTTAAAGCGCAATGAATTAAGGCAACTCGCCCAGAGAATAACAGCTCGTTACCATTTATTACCACTTACACAAGGCCAAACAGTTGCTTACATAAAGCATCGGTTACATGTTGCAGGATGTGATAAAGGAATTTTTTCGATGGATGCCATGCAAGCTGTTCATCAATTAACCGGTGGTGTGCCACGATTAATGAACTTGGTATGTGAGCGAGCTTTGGTAGGCACTTTTGCAAAGCAGCAGTTGATAGTTGATAGCGATATAATAAAAAAATCAGCACATGAGTCATTACCCATGGATTTTGTAGCGCCAGTTAATGAGGCCAACAAAGCAACGTCATTTGTACCATATAGCCTTGCATTCGCTGCTTTATTTGCCGTAGGCATTGGGCTTTCATTTATTTTATAGTTAGGTAAGTTATGTCTTATTTATTAGATGCGCTAAAGCAGTCGCAGCAATCAGATATGAGTGCTGAGCAATACGACTTACAATCAGAGCAGTTAAAGCAACAGCAAGCACTAAAGCGTTATAGACGATTAGCGTTAGTATTTGGTACAAGCTTAGCTGCTTTTATTGCTGTAGCTGGTGGGTTTACTACGGGTAAGTGGTTTCAAGGTACTACTTTATTAAACATATCGGAACCCGCTGTAATTAAGGTGGTTGAAAGCGAAAAATCGTCACCTAAAGAACAAGTTAAAGAGATAGATGCCGCAGTTGAAAAGCAGCAAATAGCTAAGTTAGAACCCGCTAAAATAGCTCCAAATAATACTGCAACGATTGAAGGGCAACTTGTACATGTGCAAACACCTAATGGTGTACAGCAAATGTTATTAACGCCTAATGGGCAATATATTCCTATGCCATCGAGTCAGGTCACGAGCGCAACGGGTTATAATCAGCAGAACGTGCAACAAGTAATGCCAGTTCAAAATTATAATCAGCCAGTATTTAATCCACAAAATAATTACAATCCAAATAATACACAGAACGCTTCGGTATTTGGGCAAAGTCAAAATACAGCATCAGCTCAACTAGATATGAGTAAATATAAAGTACTAGGTAAGCCAATTAATGGTAACAACCAATCTCAACAGATGAGCGATCCTGAGCTTGATGAGGTGCCTACAACACTTAAAAATGCGTTTGCGCAAGCTATACAAGACGTCGAAAAAAATCAGGATTATGAAGTTACCCATGCATCAAAAACGTCATCACGTGTTGAGCCTGTAGAATTACTACCAGATGGTTTGCAATCAATGTTGCCTAGTATTAAATATCAAGCGCATATTTATTCATCGAGTGCTGACAAACGTTGGATCAAGCTAAATGGCCGAGAGTTACATGAAGGAGAGAGCATAGGTGCTTTAACTGTAAGAGAGATTACACCTGAGCAAAGTGTACTTGATTTTGATGGTTATGAGTTTAGCTTAAAGGCTTTGCAAGACTGGCCGCAGTAAACGTTTAGCTATTATGTTGAGAGCTCGGTAGAATGTTGAGCTCTCAATATTGCTTAGGGTAATATTGAGTTTTTATAAAAGCGTTCTAAATCAATATTATATTCTTTAGGTTTCACCGCTGATTCAAGGGTATCTAAGGTTTTTTTATTAGATAAATCGATATCTTTTATCTCTGTATAGCGACTATGTTTGGCGCTGTAAAATGTTTTAACGATAGGCTTTAGTGGTGTACTGGGATTACTCTCGGTCACTAAACCAACTTTTTGACTCGATAATCTAACGAGCGTTCCTACCGGATGAATACCAATACATTGAATAAACTTATTAAGCAGCACGGGATCGAAGCTATCTGGGCATCCGTCTTTTAGTATTTTAAACGCTTTTATTGGCTCCATGCCTGCTTTGTAAACACGTTCTGCGGTAAGTGCATCGTACACATCTACAATTGATGCCATACGTACGTACTGACTTATTTCGTCGCCCTTTTTACCAAACGGATAGCCTTTACCATCAAGCCTTTCATGATGCATACCTGCAATATCAACCGCAACACCCGTTAAGCCAGACTCTTCTAATATTTCTTTACTGAAAAGCGAGTGCATTTTCATTATTTTAAATTCATCATCGGTAAAGCGACCCGGCTTATTGAGTATTTCATCAGGGATTTTTATCTTACCAATGTCGTGTAAAAGTGCGCCGGTAGTCAGTTCAACAATAATATTTTTTTCTATACCTAAATGCTTAGCGAAAATCCCCATTAATATCGATACATTAATAGAGTGCTCAAGTAGGTAAGCATCTTTTTGGCGCATTTGGGTAAGGCAGGCTAGGGCATCTTGGTTTCTAAAAACAGAGTCCATAAAGCCACTTGCCAGCTCTTTGAACGGTGCAATATCTATATCGCGGCCTGCTTTAATATCTTTAAATGCTTTTATTTGCAGTGTTTTAGCTTCGTCATACAGTTTTTTTGCCTTTCCCATTTCTTGTTCGGCACTGTGTGTTTTTTGCCAAGGGTCACGCTTTATTTTTGTTGCAGGTACAGCAATAGGAGCTTTTTCAGGGACTGATTCAATGAGGGTTTTATCAGGGTCGATTTCTACTTCTAAAATACCTGCTTTTATTAGGTTATTAATACCAGCCTGAGTTTTAACCCAGCCTTGATTTTTAATTTTAATACTGCCAGTTTGTCTAGTAACGCTTTGCACAAACATACCAGGCAGTAACTGACCTACAGGAATTATTTTCAAATTTATTACTTCTATTGTTAATCTTTCATTAAGCTAACAAATATATACGTTACTACCTAATAAAAAAGGCACTTTTCAGTGCCTTTTTTATTTTTTAGTTAAAAAGCATTAGCTTAATTATTCATCATCTTCAACAAGCGTCATTAGTGATGTGTTACCACCTGATGCTGTTGTATCAATACTGATTGTTTTTTCAGTAATAAGACGTTTGATTAATGTATCGTAATACTCAGAGCTAATTACCGGTAAAATAGCACCTTTACGCTGTGCAAGCTGTTGGCTAAAGTAGCCCAAGCGAGACGAGCGAGCAGCAACTACCGCACCGGCTAAATGAGGGTGCGCCAAAATAGCTTGTAACTGGTTAGGTTTAGCTACTTGGAAAACACCTTCTGCAACACCTGTAGAGATAAATTTATCTTTAAAGGCAACGGCTTCATCATAAAACAGCTCAGACGCTACAGTAATTACCGTATTACCTGCGGCAATAGCAGTGATGATAGACAATGCCCAGAAGTTAAATGATGTGCTCTTATCTGCATAACACACTACACAACCACGTGCTTCTAGATGAAGTGTATTAGACTCACCCGTTGGCCCAGGCAAGGTAGTAAACTTACGCATGTGCTTTTCAAGGCGGTTAAGCTGTGCACGTGCTTCTGATAATGTTAATGCTAAGTCGTCTGCTAAGTCGTCGATAATTTCTACCGTCGCGATTTTAGCAAGCAACTGACGTACAGCCGAAACACGGTCGTTTAGTGGTGTTGCACGCCAGATTTTTTCATCGCGCATTGAGTTGGCCATTAGCTTTTTAACTTGCTCATTCGCACCGCTGTAGTGGTGTAAATCAAGTTCGTCAGGCGTTAGGTTAGTCATTTGTACGTTATCTGGTGATGCTTTTTCTTTTACTAAACGTTGTAGGTAGTTAGGGCCACCGGCTTTAGGGCCAGTACCTGATAAACCACGGCCACCAAACGGTTGCACACCAACAATGGCACCAATCATGTTTCGGTTAATGTAAACATTACCCGCACGTGACATTTTAGCAAGGTACTCACAGCGCTCTTCAATACGTGAATGAACACCCATTGTCAGACCATAGCCTGTGTTATTTATTTGATCCATCACATCATCAAGTTCATTCGATTTAAAGCGAACAATATGAACACATGGGCCAAATACTTCACGTTTAAGTACTGATAAGTCTTTAATTTCGTATAAACGAGGAGCAAAAAAGTATGCGCCATTTTGTGTATTATCAGGAATTTTACATTCGTAATGAAGTATAGAATTACCTTTTAAGTACTCAACGTGCTCGTTTAAGTTTTTAAGTGCTTTTTCATCAATTACCGGACCAACATCAGTTGATAGTAACGATGGGTCGCCAATGTGTAACTCAGCTAGAGCGCCTTTAAGCATTTCGATAATGCCATCAGCTACGTCATCTTGAATGAATAAAACACGAAGAGCAGAACAACGTTGGCCAGCACTTTGAAAACCAGAACTGATCACATCGTCAACTACTTGCTCAGGAAGCGCCGTTGAGTCAACAATCATACAGTTTTGGCCACCTGTTTCTGCAATTAACGGTACTTGAATATCGTTACGTGCAGCAAGTGTTTGAGAAATTAATGTGCCTGTTTCAGTAGAACCTGTAAACATAACCGCTTGAATGCGCTCATCAGGAACAATTGTTTTACCTACTTCAGAGCCGCGAGCGATAACCGGTTGAACAACGTGCTCAGGTAAACCAACAGATAGCATTAGTTCAATGGCACGAAGGGCGATTAAACTTGTTTGCTCAGCAGGCTTAGCAATTACAGTGTTACCTGTAACAATCGCAGCAGCAACTTGACCTAAAAATATTGCAAGCGGGAAGTTCCACGGGCTAATACATAAAATAACGCCACGGGCTTCAAAACGCTCATCTTTAGATAACTCTTCAGCGCGCGCTGCGTAGTAACGACAAAAATCAACCGCTTCACGCACTTCATCAATACCATCTTGCGCTACTTTACCTGCTTCTTTAATACAGATAGCGACTAGTTCATCATGATGACGCTCTAAAATGTCAGCAACGCGACGCAGTAAATTAGCGCGCTCTTTTACTGGTGTTTGTGACCATGATTCAAGTGCGGCTTCAGCGTTGGCCAGTAATACTTTCATCTCTTCGCCAGTTTGTAACTTAACGTGGCCGATGATTTCTTTGTGGTTCGCTGGGTTTTTAACAGCCAATGAGCCCTCTGGTACTTGGCTTTGCTCAATTAGGTGCTCGTTAAACCATGTTTCAAGATTCTCTTTGAAAGGGGTAATAACGTTAATATCGGTTAAATCCATGCCTTTAGAGTTAGCACGTTCTTCACCGTATAAATCAATTGGCATTTTGATTTGCGTATTGTACTTGTTACGCAGGCCTTGCAGTGTTTCTACAGGGTCTGGTAGTAATGATTCAACAGGTTTTGTTGTATCTACAATCGCGTTTACAAATGATGAGTTAGCACCATTCTCTAACAAACGACGAACAAGGTAAGCAAGTAGGTCTTCGTGTTGACCAACCGGTGCATATACACGACATTGAATTTTTTCTTCGTTAACGATTTGGTCGAATAATGATTCACCCATACCGTGCAAACGTTGAAATTCAAAACCGGTGTTGTCGCCTTTCGCTACTTCTAAAATAGTCGCGGCAGTGTAAGCGTTGTGCGTTGCAAATTGTGGATAAAGTACGTCGCGCGCTTCAAGCATTTTAATTGCACATGCTTTGTAAGAAACATCGGTTGTTGCTTTACGAGTAAATACAGGGAAATGCTCTAAACCATCTTGTTGTGTGGTTTTGATTTCAGTATCCCAGTACGCGCCCTTAACTAAACGTACCATCATTTTACGACCAACACGGGTTGCAAGGTCTGTTAGCCATTCAATTACAAAAATAGCGCGTTTTTGATACGCTTGAACCGCTAAGCCAAATCCTTGCCAATCACCAAGATCTTCATCACTAAATACCGCTTCAATTACATCTAATGAAATATCTAAACGGTCAGCTTCTTCAGCATCAACGGTAAAGCCGATATCGTATTTCTTAGCAGCAAGCGCAAGCTCTTTTAACTTTGGTACAATTTCTTCCATCACACGGTCTTTATGAGTGAACTCATAACGTGGATGAATAGCAGAAAGCTTAACTGAAATACCAGGGCTCTTAATTGGACCACGACCATTTGCCGCTTTACCAATCGAGTGTATAGCATTCATGTAGCTGTCAAAGTAACGCTTCGCATCTTTCATTGTGCGCGCGCCTTCGCCTAGCATATCGTAAGAATATACATAACCTTTTTGCTCTGTATCGGCAGCACGTTCAATTGCTTCGTCAATGGTACGACCCATAACGAATTGCTTACCCATAATTTTCATAGCAAAATTTACAGACTTACGAATAACTGGCTCACCTAAACGACCAATGGTCTTTTTAAGCATGCCGAACTGTTGTTCTTTCGTTTTGTCTGTGTAGTTAACCATTTTACCGGTAACTAATAATCCCCAAGAAGACGCGTTTACGAATAAAGAATCGCTGCTGCCTAAATGAGAGCTCCAATCACCTTTCGCTAACTTGTCACGAATCAGTACATCTTGAGTTGCTTTGTCTGGTACGCGAAGCAGCGCTTCGGCCAAACACATTAATACAACGCCTTCTTCACTAGAGAGTGAAAATTCATTTAAAAGCGCATCAACACCGCCTTGCCCATCTTGCTCTTTACGAATGTTTAAAACAATCTGGCGGGCTCTTTCCCAGGCACGACTTCGTGCTTTTACGCCTACTTCTGCAAGCGGTAAAATATGATCAATAACCGCATTTTCATCTATGCGGTAGAAGTCACGGATTCTTTGTCTAATAGGACAAATCGTTGTTAAATCGCCGTTGAATAACATAAGCAACCCTCAGGAGTGTTAAGAATTAAAGTAAAATTAATTACCAATAAATTACCAGTGATATTGTGAGTGCATTCTAATTAAATTTCAGCAGAATATGCTGGTTAAATTTCGCGTTTTACGATAATTTACAGGGCATAAATTTAACTTATCCGCATAAAATTCTGTTATGACAATTCCAAATAGATTACGCATGCTAGATCGTATTGATTTAGCCATACTAGACGTTCTACAAAAGAACGGCAGAATTTCAAATGTTAACCTCGCAAAACAGGTTAATTTGAGTGCAAGCCCGTGCCTAGATCGTGTAAAACGATTAGAGCAAGAAGGCTATATCGAAGGCTACTACGCTAAGCTTAGCGAAGCAAAGCTTAATCAAAGCTTAGTAGCACATGTTCAAGTATCGCTTGTTGCTTCAAATACAGCAGTATTTAAGGTATTTAGAGAGCATATACTAAGAATACAACAAGTCGTTGAATGCGACATGGTGGCAGGCGGTTATGATTATTTATTAAAAATCCGCGTTTCTAATATGGAAGAATATAGACAAGTTCTTGGCGACTTAGTCGATATTCCCGGCGTGGGCACTCATCATACTTATATGGTGATCGAAAAGATTAAAAAAGACGAAGGGCTGCTAATCGACATTTAAGCTTTTCTCAAGTAATAAAAAACCGCAATTGCGGTTTTTTATTTTAGTAGATAAAGGCTATACCAAATAGTTAGTACATCACCTTATACATAATTTATTACGACCTTCCGACTTCGCTCTATATAAAGCCGTATCAGCCGCGCATATTAATGCCTCAGATGTTCTGTACTGATTATCGTATTCACACGCTAAACCCTGGCTTACACTTATCTTTACATTCGCTGGCAAACCAATATCTCTAAAATTAATGTTGAGTATTTTTTCTTGAATACGTTTTGCGATCATTTCTGCATTTGAGACATGTGAGCGGGGTAATACAACAGCAAACTCCTCACCACCATAGCGTGCTACTAAACTATCTTTTGAGGGGAGGCAGTCTTCAATTGTTTGAGCTACTTTTTGCAAACATTTATCACCCTTTACATGACCAAAATTATCATTAAACAGTTTAAAAAAATCAATATCGATCAAGATAAAACTCAAAGGCTGTTTGTCTACTATGCATTCTTGCCAATTTTTAATAATCGCCTTCTCTAAAGTGCAGCGATTAGCGACGCCTGTAAGGTGATCTATTTTGGCTATGTTTTCGAGTACTTTATACTTTTTAACATGCCTAGAAATATCATGCATAATACAAATAAATAGAGGGATATTGTTTGTAGTTGATGCGGGTATACAAGAAATTGAGAGCTCTATATCTAAACAGTTACCATTGTTTTTTATTATTTTAACTTCTTTCGGGCCATGATTGAGTGGTGTTTGATAGTTGTTTTTCCAACTTTCAAACATGTATTGATAGTCATCGCGATACTGTTCTTGTAAACAATCTTGCCATTTTTTACCTATTAATGAATCAGATGTAACATTAAAAAAACGAGCTGCAACGGGATTTACTGATTCAAACACTCCATCTGCATTAACAATAAAAATAGCATCGGCCATGACATTGGTGACATTAATAATTGCGCTTATTTTTTCATTGTTAACGGTATTAGAAATGCTGCTCATTAATGCAGATACAGCGTTGTCGGTGTTGTTAGCTCTGCTATTTTCATTATTGTTAGACATGGTGTTGCTCATTTTTATTGTTAATGAAACTTTATGTCTAGGAGTTTATTTAATTTATGGTTTTTAAACCTTTCGGTAACCTTCTTTTTTAATTTGTTGATTTTATTTGTTTTTATTGAAGTGTGTCAGTGCTTAGCTAAAAGGTAGTTAGGTTATAAATAAATTGCACTGGGGAAATTATGCTTGTGCAATTTAAAATCAATAATTAATTTTTGTCTTTATTTATAACTTGTGGGTCAGGGCTTGAATAAGGTTTATCATTACACTCAACGTTAAATATTAAACATGCAGTGCCTGAGTTTTTTGCTGTATCGGTGACGGTGATTGCTTGGCGGTTATCACTAAGTTCATAACTGAAATCTTGGGCACATGTTCCGATTTTATTAGTAATTGTAGCCCCCGTGAAAAAAAAGCCTAGCCCAACTGTTACAGGAGTTAAAGTGTAAGTACCTGCAGTTTCGGCTCTTACTGTACCGCCGCCGTCAACGGCTTTACCATTTTCTGTATAGCTAAAAACGGCCTCTTTTTTATCGTTAAACTCAATATGTACTTGAAAATCGACTTTTTCTAAGGTGGTATTCATGTTATTTCCTTTGTATTTATAGTTTAAAGTCAGTAATGCCTAGTTTTATCAGGCTTGCTGTTATTGCTGGTATTTCGTTTGCTCGGTTTAAGCAGGTATATGCTTGTACCTGCGGGTACTTTACGTGAATACTTTGGTTTATTTTTACTGTTTGAGTAATAGCTTTAAGCGCATTTACGCAAAATTGCTCTCGCTGTTCGCTGGTCGAAGCTAATTTAGCTTTGAGCAGGTTTATATTTATGGGAGCTAAGTTATCTCTATTCTTCATTTTATTGGTTATGTAACGTTTATATTCGCCATCATTCTCAAGGGTTGTTAATAACTCTTGCGCTTTAAGAGGGAAGTTTCTGTCAATAAAATAGCGAGCCAGACTAATTTGTGTATTAATAGAATTGATACTATTAAAACCTTGTGATTTTAAGAAGCTAATAATTTTTCCTATTCTTGAATCTACTTTTTTGTCATAAGACAACATTATTAATTGCGCTAAAGAGCGATAATACATATGTTGAAATTCATTATTTTCTGGATCTTGCTTTAAAGCCTCATTTATATTTTCATTCGCAAAGCGAGCTTTTAAATAGGCCATTTTTTTATCAGGTAAATAGCTTAGTAAATAGCCTTGTTGCATATATATATTTGCTGACATATAAAAAAGACTCGCGTCATCAGGGTAGTGATTAGCCACCTTTTTGACCACAGCAACTGCATTGTCCAATATATACACTGCAGTGTTGAAGTTACCAAGCATACCTTCAGTTTTTGCAAGCCAACTAAGGGTATCTGCTTTATCACGCAATAAGTTTTTATTGTTGGGCTTTAGCACAAGCGCTTCGTTTTTAAGAGTAAGTGATTCGGTAAAGCTCTGTTTTGCCGCTTTATAATTAAATTGTTTTAAATACAAAGATCCCAGCGAATTATGTGAATACGACAACTCCATAATGGAATTAAAATCATTCGCTGCTAATGAATACATGGTTTCGCTATACATATGGTACTTTTTAAATAATGGCTCAGTGGCAGCGTAATCACTTTTATCATAATGAAGCTGGCCTAACCAAAAGGCATTGGCACCCGCAAGCGTTAGTAATTCTATATTGTTAGGCTGTATTTTTAATAATGCCTCAAGGCGGGTGCGGGCGTTTTCAAAGGCGGTAAAGGCTTCATCGGTTTTACCCCGTGAATAAGCTACTTCACCCATTGCTTCGAGGGTTTGTGCGTACTGGAAACGGTTGTTAAATTGTGCTTTATCATCGCTAAAGCTAAAGAGTGAACCTGATTCGTCTGTTTGATTTGTAAAATATTCAAGTGCTTTATTACTAATACCATCAAGTAAGTCCATACGCTTTACGCTACGCAGTTTGTCGGCAAAGTCACCCACCATAAACCCCAGTAAGCTTTCGGCCTCAAGCTGTTTTTTTTGCGCATGTTGCTGGGCCTTAAAACTAGTAAAGCTCATTAATAACGCGGTAAATGTAAGTAAGCACAATAAAGCAACGGTCACCCGTTTTACTCTTATTTTTGTTTTTGTTTTTTTAATAGAGCTTTTGATAAGAGTGTGCTCGTTATCATCTAATTTAAACAGTTTGTCGTTTAGTAATAGCTGCGCTTCTTGTAGCGGTTTACCTGGCGCTAGGAGGTAAGCACTACTTTTACCTTCATCTATCCAATTTTGCGCTTGGTGTTGTAAGCGGCTTTTTATTGCTAAGGCATCTTTATGATCATTAATCCATTGTTTTGCTCGCGGCCATTGACGTAATAATGCCTCGTGAGCAAGGCTAAAACAGGCTTCTTGATTTTGTAAATGCGATACAAATAAACGGCTATCGACCATGGCTTGCACAAGCTCTTTTTGGCTTGTGTTCGTTAATGTTTGCCAGCGGGCAGCGCGGCTCGTAATGGTTTTACCATCTGGATTTAAAGTGATCAGCTGTGATAATACGCTTTTTAGTTGCTGTTGTTGCTCGTTGCTGAGGTCAATAAATATATCTTCTGCTTTTTTGCCTATGGCTCCCTCAATACCCCCGAGTTTTGTGTAAACACTGTGCAGTAGCTCGTTATTATCACTGCGCTGTAAGTACAGCTCTTGCAATGTGTATTGCAGCATGGGCAGTGCGTCAGGGTTATTGGCTGTATCGGCGCACAATATTTCATCCAGTGGTGTTTGGGTTTGTGGGTCATTGGAGAACGTTAAATTAGCGGTTAACGCTGGCAGGCGAATAATTTGTTGAAGCTCTTGGCGATTTGGCGGTGTTAAATCGTAGTGCGCGCCATGAGCTTTGCCTGCCATTAGACTTGGTTGTTCAACCACTAAAGGGTAAAAGTCGTTACGACACGCACTAAATACAATCACAGTTTTAGAGGTTGCTAAGCGCTCAATAACTGATAAAAAATGGCTGCGTGTTTCGCTACTAAATAAAGGAGAAGAAAGCAGTACTTCTAAGCGGTCAATAAATAAAAATAACTGTGGTGTTTTAAGTTGTGTAGAGGCTTTGCTAAGTGCAATTTGTATGGCGTTGATTACGCCATCGATTGCCAATTCTAGTTGCTCTGCCAGTGTTTGCGCGCTTAATCCTTCAAATACAGGAAGGCCATTTATATCCCAATCAAGCAATGCAGAAGCTAAATCTAAAAAAAGTCTATTTTTATGAACATCTGCAAAGTCGAGTTGGCTATAAGAAATAACCCCAATGCCGTTATAGCCTCGCTCATCTAGCAGTTTTGGTAAAATCCCAGCATTAACAAGCGAAGATTTACCCGTACCGCTAGGGCCAAGTATTAAGCAAAAAGCACGACCAAATTTAACTTGGCTCGATATTCTATTGAGTAACGTTTCTATAGATTGATTGCGGCCAAAAAATAGGTGTGTATCGCTTGGGTTGTAGGCGCTTAATCCTAAAAAAGGAGAGCCACCTTGCCATGTGTTTTCACTTTTTTTTATATCTTCAGCCAGAGGAAACTCAAGTTTTGCAATAACGCGGTAACCACGTTTGCGAATAGTTTCTATGTAGGTGGGTTCACTTGCTTTATCACCGAGGGCTTTTCGTAACTGGGTAATTGTTTTATGCAGCGGGTTATCGCCTACCTCAACATTTTTCCAGCATTGATCTAATAGCTCGTCAGTAGTAACAATTTCGCCTTTTTGGAAGCAAAGATGAACTAACACATCCATGGCTTTTGGTTCTAACTGTTTATTTTTTTCTGCACGCTGAAGAGTATTTGACTGGGGATTGACTTGCCAATCACCTAAATAAAAAGGGCTGCGATTCATAATGGCTCATTATTGTTATTATGTAATTAAAGCGAGTGATTAGCCGACTTTTTTAACCAAGTCTTTATATTACAGATAAAATAACAAACAGATAAGGAGTTTTTACGCAGTAAAAGAAGTTTATTGATGTGGGTAATTCAATATTGAATTACCCACTGGATTTTATGACTATATATCGCTTTTATTTATAGTAATGACGCGTTGAGGGAATGGGATTTCAATATCAGCGTTATTAATTGCTTTATAAACACCGCCATTAATAGCCAGCTTGGTTTCAATAATTTTAGTAGTAGGTACCCAATATCGGTAGCTTATTGTAACACCGCTATCGGCAAAGCGTTCAATACCCACTTGTGATAACGGATTTTGTGCGACTAATTCGTGTGCTTTAAGTACGTCTTCAATAAGGCTAATCGCATTATCAGAGCAAGCACTATAGGCTATATCTATTTCACCTTTGACCAATGAGTAACTAAATGAGTTATGAAGTATTTCACCTACTATATGCTTATTTGGAATGGTGATTTCTACTTTTTCTTCATTGATTAAAATAGTGTAGCCAAGCTCAATTGTTTTAACTTGGCCGCTTACATTTTTAACTTCAATAGTATCACCAACAACAAAAGGTCGAGTGGCTATAATGGCAAGGCCCGCACCATAGTTAGAGAGCATTCCTTGCAGCGCTAAACCAGCACCTAAAGATGCAGCACCAATGGCTGCTACAAATGGCGTAACGCTGATACCTATTTTGCCAAGTGCAATAATTATAACCATTACAATTAGCAGTACTTTTACCACGCTACTGACAAAGTTAGTAAGCGTAATGTCAACGTTATGACGGGTCATTAAGGCTGCTACAAATTTGGCAAGCTTTTGTGCTATCCACAAACCAATGAGGACGATAAAAATAGCGCCAACAATTTGCATACTGTAGGTAACCATATACTCAGTAAGCATGGTGTAATATTTTTCAAACTGTTCGATTTCAGAACTGATCATAAAGCGCTCTATGTTAGGGCTATGTTGTATTTTTCCAACTATAGCAAAATGTTGACTAAAAATGGATATAACAGCGGCACTATAATTGCTGTTAATAAAGCACTTAGCGCCATTGCAACTGAGGAGTAAGCGCCTACTTTTGGATGTTCAGCAATAGCAGCAGCAGTCCCAATTGCATGACAAGCTGTGCCCATTGCAACACCTTGAGATTCGTGATTAAAAATATTAATGAGTTTAAAAAGCATAAAGCCAAATAAAGCGCCTAGTAAACCAATAAAAATAACTAAAGCCGCAGCAAGAGAGCTAATCCCCCCTAATGAGTCAGTAACAATTAAAGATATTGGGGTTGTGACACTGAGTGCGGCAACAGATGCACTTAGCTGCGCAGGCGCATTAAATAATATGCTTAGCAAAAATGCCACAACGGTTGCGTTAACAATACCTAAGCTACATGTTGCGACTATGAGTAATAGATTTTTTCGTACGTGTGTAAACTGCTGATATAAAGGAAGTGCTAAAGCTACAATCGCGGGCTCTAATAACCAGCTTAGTAATTTGCTGTGCGAGGCAAATTGCGTATAAGGCAAATTTAGGTTAATTAGTAATAAAGCGATAATACTAATACTTAAAAATACGGGGTTAGTGAGCGATTTAAATACGCTGTTTTTTATACTTTGGTTTACGGCCCTTAGTGCTAAAAACAATACAATAATAAAAGGAATACTTAGCCACCATAAATTAGGCTGTAGCTCTGAAATAGCGGAAAAAGTAAAATCAGTCATTATTTTCTCTTCCCTTAAAGTACGCAATTACACTGCTAACAAGCAACAAGGTAGTTATAGGGACTAGCACCACAACTGAGGCTAAAAATGCCCAGTGCGATTTTATAAGGCCGAGATGTTCAATAAATCCCACACCCGCAGGAATGAAAAAGATAGGCATAATATTTAAAATAGGGGAGGCGCATGGTTTTATATATTGCTCTTTTACAATACCCGATAAGAGTAAAACTAATAAAATAACCATAGCGAGTAACGGTGCAGGAAAGCTTCCACCAATAAAGTGCATAATGAGTTTAGCGCAGGCTAAAAATAGTAAAATAATAGCGCTACTGAGCAGATATTTCATCAAAGTGGCTCACAGAAAAGATAAGAGCTTAACTTTAACAAATCAAACTCTTTTATGCATTGTGCAATAGTCTACCAGTGCTTTGTATTTGCGTAGGTTATATCCGCTTTTCCTTTTGCTTTAGCAATTGCTTTTTTAGTGTTTGGGTTTAGCAATAAGCGAATTTGGCTGAAGGTTTCTTTAGCGAGTATTTTTCGTTGGTTTGGTTTATAGCTAAGTTGTGTAACACGTTTAATAGCAGCAAGCGTATCTGGTGAACGCTCAAGTAATGTATTGAGCATGTTTTGCGTGGCTTGTTGAGTATCATCGGTAAGCTGAGTAACCAAACCTAGCTCATTTGCTTGGTGTGCTGTGATTGGGTTTGCGTGGCTCGCAAGCCAAAGTGCTTGGTCACGCTTAACTAAACCGCTCATCATTACATTCGCTCCCATATCGGGGCACAATCCCCAACGCGCTTCCATAATGGCAAGTTTGGCATCAATATGAACAACCCTGTAATCTGCCCCCAAAGCTATTTGCAAACCACCCCCTAAACAGTTGCCATCAATTTGTGCAATAACGGGCACACTCAGTGACTGCCAGCCTAATACTACTTTTTGCGCTAAATTTTGATTGCCAGGTAACCATTTAAGCAATAATTTCACTATGTTCATTGGTGTAGCCATTACTGCAGATATATCAAGGCCTGCACAAAAATGCTCGCCATCGCCTTTGATTACCACAGCACGAATACTGCGATCTCTTTTTATATTTTTAATGGCTTTGTTTAGCTCTACAAACATTTCAAAGCTTAATGCATTTTGTTTTTTTGCTCTGCTAAGCGTGACGGTTGCAATGCCATTTTGTTTTTCTAGTTTTATCATTACACACTCCTCTGACCTGTTGCTTGAGCTTATGTTGTTATAGGAATTAAGTAAAGTGACGGTATTTTTTAAATAAATGGAATTTATTGCTAAAGCCGTAGTCTTAAAGGATTGGTTTTAGATGAGAAAAAGCTAAACAATTCGAACCTAAGATAATAAAAATATTTTACGTTGTTATTTTAACTAAAATAATAAAAGTAATCTTTATATTCAATAGGTTAGGTAAGTTGTTATTTATCGTTTTAGTTGTATGATGAATAAAGCATGACTCGGTTACAAAAAAGTCAGTGTTTTACGCTTTTTTTTATCAAAATGATGATGAGATTTGATAATATAGCGCAACTTAAAAGCTTAAGGTTAAGCACATATGTCGGGTCCACGTTTATATACGGTAGAAGAAGCTACTCACCAAGCTTATGATATTTTTTTAGAGTTAGCGCCAAATAACTTGAGTGAAAAAGATGTTGAAGACTTTAATGAGTTTAGAGAAGACCTAGGCTTTATTGAAGAAGACGAGCCAGATGACCAGTGGCAAGACTTTGTAGCCCTTGAAATAGAGCCAGAGCACTTTATTCAGGTGTTGGTTGGTTTAGAATTTGAAAATGATGATGTTTTGTTTGCTAAAATTTTGATTAGTCGTGATAAAGATGCTCCGTTTTGTCATATTTTATGGAAAGAAACTGAATAAGCAATACTGCTTATTTTTATAATTGTGTGCAGAGAGAGTATTGTGCGTAAGTATTTATTTTTAATTTTTTTAATAATTAGCTGCCCAAGTTGGGCCGTTGATCCATTTGAAGATTTTCATGAATATGGCAAGCTCTCTGATGAAGAAATTCATGAGTTACACAAAGGTGACATGTTCTACGGTGATACTGAATTTGGCTTTATTCTAAGTAAAGGTAACACCAATTCGACCAGTTTTAAGCTCAAAGGTAATTTATACCAAGACTTTGAAAAGTGGCGTAACCAATTTAAAATAGACTCTCTTTATAAGCGTGATGAGAACGATGAAAGCGGTGGCACTGATGTTACAGCTAATCGTGTTTTTGTATCAGCGCAAGGTAACTATAAAGTAGGTGTTAAAAACTCCTCATTTTTTATTTACGGTGATTACGAAGAAGATGAGTTTAGTGGACTTGATTTTAAAAGTACGGTGGCGACAGGCTATGGTGCGCGTGTATATCAAGGCTCTAAAAACAAAGTAGATATTGATATAGGACCTGGCTTATACCGTTCAGTAGCCGATGAAGATTCGGATGTGAGCGAAGATGAAATTAATAAAACTGGTTATTTAGTACGTGTTGCAATGCAGTGGGAACGTTTGGTTTCTAAGCGTACTCGTTTTAACCAAGATGTGAGTATAGAGCAGTCGCTTTCAGGTCTTAATTCTCGCTTAAAATCGGAAACCGCACTGATAAGCCAAGTGATTGGTGCGGTATCACTCAAATTTACCTACATGTATCGTTATAATTCAAAACCCGAAGATGATAAACTCAAGTTTGACTCAGAGCTGAGTGCTACATTGGTGTACAGCTTTTAAGTATTTATTTAATTTAGAGAATATTATGTATCAGCATAAACAGTATGCGGTGTTTATCTTTTTTGTATTAGCGTGGATAGGCGGTTTTGTAGCGCTTGCATGGAACTTATTAGGCGCTGATGGACCTTTAATTATATTTGCTGGGATTTTAGTGCTGGTGGGCTTTTTGTTCCATGGTCTAACAGTAAAAGTAGATGATAAAAAAATTAGCTGGGCGTTTGGTCCAGGTGTTGCAGGGCAAAGCATTGAGCTTGGCGAAGTAGTAGAAGCTAAGGCAGTTCAAAACTCTTACAGGCACGGTATTGGTATGCGAATTACTCACGATGGTTGGGTGTATACAGTATCTGGCTTTAGTGCAATACAGCTAACGCTTAAAGATGGCACTTTGTATCGAGTTGGCACAAACGATCAAAAAGGTTTACTAGCCGCTCTAAAAGAAAAGAATGTATCAATCGCGCTGCCTAGTAAGGCAGAAACTGAAACGGTTAAGCGCAACAATATGATATAAAAAAAGCGCCCTAGGCGCTTTTTTACTTGGTTTAACAGTGTATTAGTGGTCGTGACCACATCCACCCTCACCATGTACATGACCATGAGTGAGTTCTTCTTCGGTTGCATCACGTACTTCTAGTATCTCTACATCAAAGTTAAGTGTTATGCCTGCAAGCGGGTTATTACCATCTACAATAACTTCTTCATCTTGGATATCGATGATCATTACTGATTGGTCACCATCATCTGTTGATGCACGAAATTGCATGCCGACTTCAATTTCCATACCTTCAAACATCGACTTAGGTACAGCTTGCATTAGGTTATCGTGGCGTTCGCCATAACCTTCATCAGGTTCAACTTTTACGCTAAGTGTGTCGCCTGGTTGCTTGCCTTGCAAAGCATTTTCTAGGCCTGAAATTAAGTAGCCTGTGCCAATGATAAAGTGTAGTGGCTCACCACCGAACGAGTTATCAATGCTATTGCCATCATTATCCATTACCGAATAATGCATTTTTACCACTTTGTTTGCCGCAACGATCATAGTCATTCCTATTTATTCATCTTCAAGAGAGTAGGGTAGAGGCAGAATGCTTAGCTCCACCTGAGGTGTGTGTTTTGCACGAAGTACCTGAGTTACATCAGTATCGTTTGGCAACACAACGAGGCCTGTTAATTTATTTGTTTGTTCATTAAAGCTTTGTGCAATAAGTTTACCCGCACGGCGCCAGTTTTCGCCTAATTGGGTTTCTAAATCGGGCTCTGAAAGTATCCCTTCGCTTTGACCTGAGACTATATACATTGCACGCTTATTTTTACCTAGGTACTTCATGCGAGCCACAGTTTCTTGACCGGTATAACACCCTTTTTTAAAGCTTATACCGTCAATAGCATGTAGGTTTACCATTTGAGGAACATACTCGCCAATTGCATCTGCACTTAACTGAGGTTCACCTGCAAGCATAGATGCTTGTTGCCAAGGAGCTTCGTTATCAAGTGTAGATACGTCATCAGGCATACTAAACTGGCTATCGACCATCAATAAAACACGGTTATCAGCTAATTTTAGTGCTTTACCGCTTTCAAAGTCACACGCGCTCGCATCACCTTCAAAGTTAATATCAAGTTGTGCGAGTACATCCGATAAATCATCACCAATGAGACCAATTAATCGCTTTGAACATGCACTAATGTCAACTTTTGCAAATACGGCATACTTTTTTAGCTCAGCTAACGATTTTTCTACTTCGTTTTCGCTGCCTGTAAGGTAGTAGCTGTCTTGATAAGAAAATAATTTAAATACGCCCCAAAGTTTACCTTTAGCGCTGCAATGGCCAGCCCACAAATAATTACTGCTGGTTAATTTATTTAGATCTTGAGTGATTTGCCCGTGTAAATAAGATAATTTATCAGCACCGCAGAGGCTAATAAGTTGATGAGATAACGGACATGCATAAACGCTCGACATAAAAACCTTCTTTGCAATATAAATGAAGTGACATAATAACGCAGTTGTTACGTATGGTACAGACAAGCGCTTATTGGTGCGGGTTTATTCTTTAATGAGAGATTAATAGCTGCTAAATAGGCTTGTGTTTGTTAAACTCGAGTCAATTAAGTATGAGGTTTAAAATGGTTGAAATTCATAGTAAAGCACGTATTCGTTGGGCTTGCCGTCGTGGCATGTTAGAGCTTGATGTTTTGTTTATGCCGTTTGTTGAAGAAGCATACGACTCTTTAAGCGCAGAGCAACAGGCTATTTTTCAGCGTTTGCTAACAGAAGAAGACCCTGACTTATTTGCATGGTTTATGGGTCATCAAGAATGTAAAGATGAGCAGTTAAACGGTATGGTTTCGCTGATCTTAGACCGAGTTCGTGTATAGGTTTACAGTTACTAATAATAACGCTGACCACAAACCTATTGTGGTCTTTTTTTGCATGCTCATTTTAATATTATGTTTATTTTTAGATTCGCTACTAGCTATGCTTTTTTGTTTGATAATTAATATATTAGCTGGCTTTTTAGTGTGGCAAAAAGTGTTGGTAATTCATCCAAACCATGGCGTTATAATTCTAGAACCCAAGCTATTTAGGTTTGAGGGTGAAGGTTTAAAAATTCAGGGTGAAATTAGTAAAAAAAGCCGTTTTTATGGCAATAATATATGGCTACATATTAAAGGTTTTAGTAACAACCATTGGCTTATAATTTCAGCCAATGGTGTTAATGAACAAAGCTATGCGCGTCTAAAACGTGCTACTTTAAGCGCGGTTAATTGCGTTTTGGAGTCAAAATAGTCGGTGTTGGATTTTCATTTTGTTCAGGATAGTCAATTGTATAATGTAGGCCTCTGCTTTCTTTTCGTTCCATTGCACTTCTAATAATGAGTTCTGACACTTGTACTAAGTTACGAAGCTCAAGCAAGTTATTACTTACTCTAAAGTTTGCATAATAATCGTGTATTTCTTGCTGCAGCAACTCAACCCTATGCAGTGCACGTTCTAAGCGTTTAGTAGAGCGTACAATACCTACATAATCCCACATAAATAAACGTAGTTCATGCCAATTATGGGTAATAACAATTTCTTCATCAGAGTTACTAACACGGCTTTCATCCCAATGAGGTAGAGCCATTGGCTCTGGTGCATGTTCAATTTTACTTAAAATATCTTTAGCTGCAGCGTGGGCAAATACAATACATTCTAATAATGAATTACTTGCCATACGGTTTGCACCATGTAGGCCTGTGTAAGCGACTTCGCCAACAGCATACAAGTTATCGAGATCTGTTTTACCGTTAAAGTCGGTCATTACGCCACCACAAGTGTAATGCGCAGCAGGTACAACTGGGATTGCTTCTTTTGTTATATCAAGCCCTACACTTAGGCATTTTGCGTAAATAGTAGGGAAGTGCTCAATAATAAAGTCTTTATCTTTGTGGCTAATATCTAAATAAACACAATTAGCACCTAAACGCTTCATTTCAAAATCGATTGCGCGTGCCACTATATCGCGTGGAGCGAGCTCTTCACGACTGTCAAAATCTTTCATAAAACGAGTGCCATCAGGTCGTTTTAAATAAGCCCCTTCACCGCGCATAGCTTCTGTAATTAAAAAGTTTTGTAGCTCTGGATGATAAAGGCTCGTTGGATGAAATTGATTAAATTCCATATTGGCAACTTTACAGCCTGCGCGCCATGCCATTGCAATGCCATCACCACTTGATACATCTGGATTAGATGTATACAAATACACTTTGCTTGCGCCACCAGTGGCAAGAGCAACAAATTTAGCTGAAATGGTTTCTACCTTTTTAGCTTTTTTGTTCCACACATACATACCTTCAATGTGTGAGCCTGTTTTTCCGGCGCTTTTATCTGTAATTAAATCAATAGCATTGTATTGCTCTAAGAGCGTTATATTCTTATGAATTTTAACTTGGCTAATAAGCGTGGTTTGCACAGCTTTGCCAGTAGCATCGGCTGCATGCAAAATACGACGATGGCTGTGACCGCCTTCACGTGTTAAATGAAAACGCTCTTTTCCTTTGCTATCAAACTCCATATCAAAGGGAACACCTTGGTCGATTAACCACTGTAGGCAATCGTGAGCATTGCTGGCAGTATAATGAACAGCGTCTCTGTCGCATAAACCGCCGCCCGCATCGAGTGTATCTTCAACATGAGATTCTATGCTGTCGTTTTGTTTATCAAATACAGCTGCTATACCACCTTGAGCATATAAAGTAGAACCTTCTGTAAGCGCTCCTTTACTGATCACGGTAACGTTACAATAATTAGCTAGAGATAATGCAAGTGATAAGCCTGCTGCGCCGCTACCTATAATAGCGACATCTGCAATGTGATGTTTATTTTGGTTCATGTCAGAGGTACTTTGCGGTTACAATGCTCGTATAGAGCAATATTTGTTTTTAATATCTGTAGTTGTACCATATTTGTCATACTACTACGTAGTGATTTTAAAGGCTTAGCGCCGTTATTTATCATCTATTTTATAAAAAAATAATATTAAGCAGAACTTTTTATTCATAAAGAGGTCAGAGTATTTGTGAACAATGACGACAATATGAATAACAAGCAAAAATCAGACATAGGAGTACCGGCTCGAATGAGCGAGCAGGAATTAGATTTAGTGCTAGTAAAAAGGGTCCAGCAAGGAGATAAAAACGCCTTCAACCTATTAGTAAAGAAGTATCAAAACAAAATTGCAGGTTTGATCTCACGTTATGTATCAAACCAAGGCGATATTGCTGATGTATCACAAGAGGCTTTTATTAAAGCTTACCGTGCACTTCCAAACTTTAGAGGTGACAGCGCCTTTTACACGTGGTTATACCGTATTGCCGTTAATTGTGCTAAAAATTACTTAGTAGCCCAGGGGCGTAAGCCGCCAGCAAATGATATAGACGCTGAAGATGCCGAGTTTTATGATTGTGCAGATTCAATGCGATCTAATGCATCTCCTGAAAACCTACTTTTAAGCGAAGAAGTACGCGCTGTTATTTTTAATACGATTGATAGTTTGCCTGAAGATCTTAAAACCGCAATCACCCTTAGAGAAATCGAAGGGATGAGCTATGAAGAAATAGCAGTGGTAATGGATTGCCCGGTCGGGACTGTGCGTTCGCGTATATTTCGTGCCCGTGAAGCAATAGATAACAAATTAAACCCATTAATAGGCGAGTCTTAGTATGACAAAAGCACACCTTGACAAGTTAGATAACGAAGCGTTATCGGCATTACTTGATGGCGAGCAACATCTGACTGATGCAAAAATTGCAGAGCAAGATGTAACTACGTTTGGCCGTTATGCGTTAATTGGTGATGCGATGCGTGCTCAAAAAAATAATAACGACATACATATTGATATTAGCGATCGCGTTGCATTAGCACTTGAAAGCGAGCCTGTTTATGCTGACTTTAGTCAGTCAAAAACACAGCCTCAAGCAATCACTGAGACGGTACAAGATAATAAAGTAGTGGCTTTTAATTGGCGCAAGCCAGTTGCTCAACTAGCAATTGCAGCCAGTGTGGCAATGTTTGCTATTGTTGGAGTTAATACGCTTCCTCAAAGCAACAACGAGCAACAAAGCGAAATTCCATTACTACAAACCACACCGCTGACAGGTATGGCATCGCCAGTAAGTTACTCATCTGAGCCTGCGCTTGAAAATGCAGAGCAAGGTTTACGTGAATTACAGCAACAACGTATTGGTGCATTAGTTCTTGAGCATCAACGCCAAGCACGAGTTGCGAATTCTTTAGAAACAGCGCAAACTAATACCAAAGCGTCTGAGGAAAAAAACTAATTAAATGAAAGTAATCACTTTTGTTCTGTCGTTGGTAGTAAGCTTTAATGCATTTGCCAACGACACAAATCCTGCCAAAGATTTATTACTAAAAATGGCTAATGCCGTTCACACCCGTAATTTTGACGCTTCGTTTGTGGTTGTCAAAGGTAAAACAATGGAACCCTACCGATGGGTGCATGCTTTACAAGGTGACACAGAACTTGAGCATTTAAGTTTACTTAACGGTGCTGGGCTTGAAATGGTCCGTATTGACAACCAAGTTACTTATTTTGAACCTCAGTCAGAACCATACTCCCTAAAAACAGATTCAATAGCGGGTCCAATTCCTGAAGTGCTTTTTAAAGATATAGATCGCTTAAGCGCGCACTATGATTTTGTATTAGGCGGGAAAGGTCGTATTGCAGGGCGTGCTGCTCAACTAGTTCGCATAGAATCTAAAGACGAGTATAAATATAATTATTGGATTTGGCTGGATATGGAATCGTCGTTATTACTAAAAGCCGCGTACGTTAACCATGAAGGTGAGGCCTTAGAGCAGTTACAGCTTACTCACATTAGTGTGACAGAGCAGCCAGCAGGTATGTTACTTGAAGTGCTCAATCGAAACTTTCCAACGCCTTTACCAAACGATGCACTTATAAACGAAGACAGTACAGCTACTAACTGGCAAATTAGTTGGTTACCGGATGGCTTTGAATTACTAAAATCAGACAGACATAAGCTCGATTTAAATAACGAATTAACAGACTATTACTTGTTCTCTGATGGTTTTGTTGAAATTTCGGTATTTATTCAGCGTCCATTACCGGGTAAGCGTTTAAGTGGTGCACTAACCTCTGGTGCAACGACAGTATATGTGCATAATGGCGGTAATTTTGATGTATCGGTTGTTGGTAATGTACCGAGTATGACCGCAAAAGCGATTGCTGAGTCAGTTACCCGCGCATTATAAACGATTCGTAAGGATTGTTATGATTGAACAAACCCTCACTGTTGTGGCCCTCGATGGCCACATTGCTCATTTAGAAGCACAACAAAAACAAGCTTGTGAAGGCTGCAATGGTCGTTGCGGCTCACAAGTGTTTGGTAAGCTGTTTGGCACTGCAAAAAAAACCTTCCCTTATAAATTTGAATCCTCTGTTGAAGTAGGACAAAAGGTAACCTTGTCACTTGATGATAGTCACGTCGTTAAGCATGCATTTGCGGTATACATGCTACCACTGCTTTTAAGTCTGGTTTTTGCACTGATTGCAGCGCAATTATTTATGGCTTGTGAAGGTTGGCAAATTTTAGCTGCAGCTTTAGGTGGTGTTACAGGTTTCTTTATAGCTAAAACTCGCGTGAAATCGCTAAAGCACGATATAAAAGTTATAAAAATTCACCCAATTAGTATCCCTTTAACTCAAATAGATGGTGATTGACGCCAATTAAATGTAAAATTGCCGTTTTATACCAAAGTAACTTGGAAATACAGGGAATAGTGGTTTTTTAAATTATTTTATCTAGCTGAATTATTTAAGTTAAATAAGTTTAACTTATTGTTATTCAATAAATAAAATGGTTTTAATCAATATTAATAAGCGTGAGTAAATTTTGTAATTCACAAACTGAGCTTATGGCATCCTACAGCAAGTATTTTCAAGTCACTTAGGTATTCATATTTAGTCCATTAAAATAGAAGTATAGAATCCAGTTTATGAAGCATATCCGTAATTTTTCGATCATCGCCCATATTGACCATGGTAAATCGACCCTTTCAGATCGTTTGATCCAAGTTTGTGGCGGTTTAACCGACCGTGAAATGCAAAAACAAGTTTTGGATTCAATGGATATTGAGCGCGAACGTGGTATTACCATTAAAGCGCAAAGTGTAACGTTGAATTACAAAGCGAACGATGGCGAAACTTATCAACTTAATTTCATTGATACTCCAGGACACGTTGATTTTACGTATGAAGTATCGCGTTCTTTAGCTGCATGTGAAGGTGCACTACTCGTTGTTGATGCAGGCCAAGGCGTTGAAGCACAAACATTAGCTAACTGTTACACCGCTATTGAAATGGAATTAGAAGTAATTCCAGTACTTAACAAAATCGATTTACCGCAAGCGGACCCTTTGCGCGTTGCAGAAGAAATTGAAGAAATTATTGGTATTGATGCCCTTGATGCAGTGCAATGTAGCGCTAAAACGGGTGTAGGTATTGCCGAAGTTCTTGAAATGATTGTTAGAGATGTTCCGCCGCCAGTAGGCGATACAGATGGACCTCTACAAGCACTTATTATCGATTCTTGGTTTGACCCATACCAAGGCGTTGTATCATTAGTGCGTATTAAGCACGGTGAATTACGCACTGGCGACAAAATAAAAATAATGTCGAATGAGCATATACATACTGCCGACCAAGTGGGTGTGTTTACACCTAAGCAAACTAACACCGGTATTTTAAGAACAGGTGAGGTAGGGTTTGTTATTGCTGGCATCAAAGAGATACATGGTGCGCCAGTAGGCGATACTATAACTCATCAAAAAAATGCGGCTCCACTTCGTTTACCTGGTTTTCAAAAAATTAAGCCTCAGGTTTATGCAGGTATGTTCCCAATTGCATCAGATGAGTATGAATCATTCCGTGATGCGCTTAATAAATTAAGCTTAAACGATGCGTCGTTATTCTTTGAACCAGAGAATTCAACTGCATTAGGTTTTGGTTTCCGTTGTGGCTTTTTAGGTATGCTACACATGGAAATCATTCAAGAGCGTTTAGAGCGTGAATACGATATTGATTTAATTACAACGGCACCTACGGTAATCTATGAGATAGTTACTAAAGAAGGTACATTCCAGATTGATAACCCGTCTGATTTACCTGCAGTAAACGATATTTTAGAAATTCGTGAGCCGATTGTTGAAGCTAATATTTTGGTACCACAAGAATACTTAGGTAATGTTATTACTTTGTGTATTGAAAAACGCGGTAGCCAAACAAAAATGACCTATCACGGAAAGCAAGTAGCTGTTACGTACGAGCTACCTATGGCTGAAGTGGTAATGGACTTTTTTGATAAATTAAAATCAACAAGCCGTGGTTTTGCATCGCTTGATTATAACTTTAAACACTTTCAAACATCAGATATGGTGCGTGTTGATATTTTAATCAATAGTGAGCGTGTTGACGCACTTGCGATTATTGTTCACAGAGACGGTGCACAGTCTCGTGGTCGCCAATTAGCTGATGCATTAAAAGAGCTTATTCCTCGTCAAATGTTTGATATTGCGATTCAAGCAGCTATTGGACAACACGTTATTGCACGTACTACGGTAAAACAGTTACGTAAAAACGTAATTGCTAAGTGTTACGGTGGCGATGTGAGTCGTAAGAAAAAGCTACTTAAAAAGCAAAAAGATGGTAAAAAACGTATGAAGCAAGTAGGTAATGTTGAAGTGCCTCAAGAAGCGTTTTTAGCTATTTTAAAAGTTGGTAAATAAAAACAAAGGATTATAAATGGCTGGTTATTTTTCAGTTTTATTGGTGCTATTAACCTTAGGCTCAGGCTTAATATGGTTAATAGATCACTTAATGTATGCACCTAAAAGACAGGAGCGCTTAGCTATAGCGCAAACGTCTGCTGGAGCTCCGTTAGATGAAGAAACTGCGGCATTAATTGCACCAGAACCAGTACTAACAGAAACAGCAAAGTCGATTTTCCCGATGATTGCAGCAATTACTATTTTTAGATCATTTATTTTTGAACCGTTTCAAATTCCATCTGGTTCAATGATGCCTACACTGTTAGTGGGTGACTTTATTTTAGTACAAAAGTATTCATATGGAATAAAAGACCCAGTTTGGCGCACTCAGTTAGTTGATGTCGGTGAGCCTGAACGTGGTGATATTGTTGTTTTTAAATACCCTTTAGATGAAAGTGTTGACTATATTAAACGTACGATTGGTTTACCTGGCGATAAAATTGTTTATCGTGATAAACGTTTATATATTCAGCCAAACTGTAAAGAAGGCGAAACCCAACAGGGTGAGCTTTTATGTAATGAATTCAATAAAATTGATTTTAAACTAATTAATGATAACGAATTTAAACAAGGCCCAATGCCTCTAGCTCGTGTGAATGAAAATTTAACAACAGTTACGCATGATATATTAATCAACCCACAAGCGCCTGAAAGAAAAGGGCGTTACTATCAGCAACCGGGCACGCCTTCTGATGAATGGACTGTTCCTGCTGATCATTATTTTATGATGGGTGATAACCGCGACAACAGCCAAGATGGTCGCTTTTGGGGCTTTGTACCAAAAGAAAACTTGGTGGGTAAAGCTGTCTTTATATGGATGAGTTTTGAATTTGAGAATGGCCCTGATGATATTTTACCAGGATGGGTTCCAACTGGTGTTCGCTTTGAACGCCTAGGTAATATTCAGTAACGATGAAAAAAAATGTAACAGAATTATATAAAAAAATTGGCTATGAATTCGCTGATCAAGGTTTACTTGAACAAGCAATGACGCACCGCAGCCATAAAGGCCAACATAATGAGCGACTAGAATTTTTAGGCGACTCGATTTTAAGTTTTGTGATTGCCAATGCACTTTATGCCAAATTTCCTAAAGCGCGTGAAGGCGATTTAAGCCGCATGCGTTCAACACTTGTGCGTGGTCAAACACTTGCCGAGTTTGGTCTTGAATTTGGTCTAGGCGATTATTTACGCTTAGGGCCGGGCGAGCTTAAAAGTGGCGGATTTCGTCGCGAGTCAACGCTTGCTGATGCAGTAGAAGCTATTATAGGTGCTGCATTTTTAGATTCAGGTATCGACAGTTGTGGCGATCTTATATTGGCGTGGTACCAATCACGTTTGGATGCTATTTCACCAGGGCTTAACCAGAAAGATCCTAAAACCCTGCTGCAAGAGTATTTGCAAGCCCGTAAATTATCGTTACCGGGCTACACAGTGGTTGATACACAAGGCCAAGCACACAATCAAACATTCACGGTTGAATGTATTGTTGATGGAATGGATAGCATAATTTCTGTTGGTAGCTCGCGCCGTAAGGCCGAACAAAAAGCTGCCGAAAAAGCATTGAAGATACTTAAAAATGAACCTTGATACCTTAATACAGCCTCATGAACGTGATGTAGATACATTTTGTGGAATGGTGGCGATTGTCGGTCGACCAAACGTAGGTAAATCGACTTTGCTTAATGAAATCATTGAGCAAAAAGTGAGTATTACCTCACGTAAACCACAAACTACACGTCATCGTATTATGGGTATTCATACCGTAGATAAACACCAAGCGGTATACATAGATACACCGGGTCTACACGTTGAAGAAAAGCGTGCTATTAACCGTCTAATGAACCGAGCAGCGTCTAGTTCTATCGGCGATGTTGAGCTTATTATTTTTGTCGTTGAAGGCACTCATTGGAATGCAGATGACGATATGGTACTTAATAAAGTATCGCAAAGTGGTAAGCCTGTATTATTAGTTATTAATAAAATTGACCAAGTTAAAGACCGTGATCTTGTATTGCCTCATATGAAGTGGTTAAGTGACAAGTTTGATTTTGTTGGAATTATGCCAGTATCAGCAACGCAAGGTAAAAACGTTGATTTAATCAAAGCAGAGGTAACTAAACGCTTACCTCCTTGCGAATTTTACTTTCCTGAAGATTATGTAACTGACCGTTCGATGCGCTTTATGGCAGCTGAAGTTATTCGTGAAAAGCTAATGCGTTTTATGGGTGAAGAACTACCGTATTCTGTGACTGTTGAAATTGAGCAGTTTAAGTGGCAAGACAACGGTATTTGGCACATCAATGGGTTAATTCTTGTTGAGCGCGAAACACAAAAACGCATGGTTATTGGTAATAAAGGCGAAAAGCTAAAAACCATTGGCCGTGAAGCCCGTAAAGACATAGAAGAAATGCTTGATAACAAAGTATTTTTAGAGCTTTGGGTTAAAGTTAAGTCGGGTTGGGCTGATGATGAACGTGCACTAAGAAGCTTAGGTTACAGTGAAGACTAAACCAAGCAGTAGCTTAGTGAATGGATAGCGACTTCTACACCGCGTATTTATTACATCGGCGTCCTTATAGTGACTCCCAAGTAATGTTAGATATGCTTGTAGAAGGCGTTGGCCAGTTAAGAATGCTGGCCCGAATTAGTGGTCGCCAGGCCACTAAACATAAAGCACAACTTCAGCCGTTCCAGGCACTCCTTGTTAATTACAGTGGCAAGTACGATTTAAAATATATCAATAAGTTTGAACTGCATGGCAACCCGCACTTTTTAAAAGGTGATGAGCTTTATTGTGGTTTTTATTTGAACGAACTGACTAACCGCATCGTTCCTGTTAATGAGCCAATTGAACAAGTATTCGAGCTATATAAATCTCACCTAGGAAACCTAAACAGCGGAGCCAATTTACAAGAAGTGCTTCGCTCGTACGAATTTCAATTATTGGAATTACTCGGTTATGGCGTGGATTTTAGTTTTGATGCCAGTGGTGAACCAATAGATGAAAAGCAGACGTATAGTTATTTCCCCGAACTTGGTTTTTTAGTACAAGAAGATACGCGTTCTGGATTTAGTGGCAAACAACTCAACGCCATAGCAAATCATGACTTTAGCCAAAGTGATGTGCTATATATAGCAAAGCAATTAAGTCGCTATTTATTAAAACCCTTATTAGGTAGTAAACCATTAAAAAGCCGTGAGCTATTTATGGCCTCTCAATAAACGTAATTTTACAGGTAAGAAAATGAAAGATATTCTTTTGGGTGTAAACGTAGATCATATAGCAACACTTCGTCAAGCGCGTGGAACAAGTTACCCAGATCCAGCCCATGCAGCCAGTGTAGCAGAGCATGCAGGGGCAGACGGTATTACGATTCACTTACGTGAAGACAGACGCCATATTCAAGATCGCGACGTTTATGTGATGGCTAAAACTATCCAAACTCGCATGAATCTTGAAACCGCTGTTACCGACGAAATGATACAGATAGCGCTTGAAGTAAAACCTGAGTACGTGTGTTTAGTACCTGAAAAGCGCGAAGAATTAACAACCGAGGGCGGCTTAGATGTAGCGGGTAATATAGATAAAATTAAAGCCGCAACAAAAACGCTTACCGACGCGGGTATTAAAGTATCGCTATTTATTGATGCAGATAAAGCACAACTAGATGCAGCCAAAGAATGTGGTGCTCCTTATGTAGAAATACACACAGGCGCGTATGCTGATGCAACAAATGATACTGATTTACACAAAGAGTTAGAGCATATTCGTGAAGGTGTTAAATACGCAGCAAGCTTAGGTTTGATTGTTAACGCTGGCCATGGTCTTCATTATCATAACGTTAAACCCATTGCCGCGATGCCTGAGATTTATGAGCTAAATATTGGCCACGCTATTATTGCTCGTGCAGCGATAGATGGGCTCGATAAAGCCGTACGCGACATGAAACGATTAATGATTGAAGCAAGAATGTAATACCAATCCGCAATAATACTTAATCAATTTGAGGGATTAAATCTGACGCTAACTGCGTTAAAAATTTCTGATATAGAACAACTAAATAACGAAATTTTTGCCTGGTTATCAACACGATTTTCTCACCTCAGAATAGATCACTTAATTAAGCGAATTGGTATAATACCTGCCAATATAAGTATTTAAAAAGCTTAATTAAAAAAACGCGGTTAATGCCGCGTTTTTTTGTATCTAAAATTCAAAGCTTATCTTTGTAGCTCAGTTACGCTTGCATCAGCAAGTAAGTTTTCAAGCTCGTCCTGTAACTCAAATAATTCAGGTTCAATATTCTCTAACAAGCATTTATTTTTAAGTGATGTTTCAATTGTTTCTGCGAGTGATTTAAGTTTAGGTACACCAGTGTAGCAACATGCGCCATGAAACTTGTGGACAATACTTAAGACTTGCTGACAATCATTACTCTCTATCGCTTTAGCAAGCAATGTAAGAGTTTCAGGGACGCTTAGAAGTAGCATATTAAGCATCTCTAGTGCTAACTCGCTCTTTCCGCCAGCACGCTGCAGGGCTTGTGCCCAATCAATTCGACTACTTTGAAATGGTGCAGGACTTTGTGGTGTATCTGTTTTAGCTTTATCGCGATTAACTGGGGTCTGTGGACTATGGTCGCTAATAATTTGTTTAAGCATATCTTCATCAATAGGCTTAGTTAAATAGCCTTTAAAGCCATCTTTTAGTAGTTGCTCTTTTTCGCTTTGAAGGGCGTGTGCCGTTACAGCGATAATGGGTGTATCTTCATTAAGTGATGATTCTTGTATAAGCTTGCATGCGGTTATACCGTCCATAATTGGCATCTGAATATCCATAAAAATTATGTCGTATTTATGACTTTTACTTAAGCTGTATGCTTGTGAACCATTATGTGCCGTTTCTATTACTTCAATCTGCTCACTTAATAAAGTATGGAGAAGTTTTAAGTTGGCATCGTTATCATCAACAACCAATACTTTTAACGGCAGCAAAGCTTGATCGTTTTGTTCAATATTATGAGTAGGGTGGTCAAGCCTATAAGGTGCAGCAAGTACTTCACATAACTTACGGTGATTAAGTGGTTTACTTAAACACGCATCAGCACCGCTACCTATAAAGGCTTCTCGCATATTGTGCGATACAGTATTAAGCATTAAATATAAGTAATCAGTAGATTCACGCACGGCTTTTACATAGCTTTTTAGTTGCTGCATATCATCAACTGATGCCATATGGCCAATTAAGCAAACATCATATTTATGTTCAGTATTTTTTATAGCGTCTAAAAAGCTAGTCTCGTTAAAACATGCCGTTACGCTTGATTCCCACTGAGTCAATAACGAAAGTACAGCGTGATGTGTATGCTCGTGTGGCTCTAAATACAAAATACGCTTACCAATGAGCGATTTAGTCGGTAAGTCGTTAGTAAATACATGATTGGGCAAACTAAACACACTATTGAATGTAAAACAGGTACCGTTACCTGGTGCAGAGTTTAATGTTATGCGGCCATTCATCGCTTCAACAATATGCTTAGTAATAATGAGACCAAGACCTGTACCACCAAACTTACGTGTAATGCTTGAGTCTGCTTGCCCAAATGGAGTAAATAAAGAGTCTTGCTTATCCATAGGTATACCCACGCCAGTATCTGTTACTGACACAAGTAAAGAAGTACGTTCGTCGTCGAGTAACCGATGGCTTATGTCGACCTTAATGGAGCCTTTTTCAGTAAATTTAATCGCATTACTTAATAGGTTTATCAGCACTTGTTTAAAGCGAGTGGGATCGCCCGTTAAGTCATCTGGTACTTGTTGGTTAATGTAAATGGATAGCTCTAATTGCTTATCGTGTGCGCTAGGAGCGAGTAGTGTCATCACTTCATTTACAGCATCACGAAGTTGAAACTGAATCGACTCAAGTTCCATTGCACCCGCTTCTAGTTTGGAGAAGTCTAGAATGTCGCTAATAATAGTCATTAAACTATTTGCTGATAGCATAATAGTATCGAGATAATCTTTTTGATGCTTGTTTAGTGGTGTTTTATAAAGCTGGCGTGTAAATCCAATAACACCATTTAACGGAGTACGAAGTTCGTGACTCATTTTAGCTAAAAAGTCTGATTTTACGCGGTTAGCATCTTGCGCTTCTTTTTTTGCAAATGAGAGCTCTATATTTGAAGTTTCGTATTGCTCTAGTGTTTCGCGGTAGTCGCTAGTTGCTTGGTCAATATTTTTTTGCATTTCATCTTTTTGCATCACCATAGTGTGAGCAATGGTATTTAAGCCTTCTCGCAATAGCTCAAATTCACCTATCATGTTGTCGTTAAGGCCAGTACTTCTTTTACCTTCGACTAACTTGTCGGTTGCAAGTACTAACTTATTAAGCGGCGTCATAAACATGCGGCTTAACCTTAAAGCTAAAATTGCTGCAAATACCAATGATAAAATAATTACAATACCGCTAATTAATAAAGCACGTTGCTGCCCTATAACTGCTTGGTCTTTGTTTAGCTGTATAATAACGGTGCCCAGAGATGACTGAAAAGCAGATGGATCCCATTTAGAGTCGTGACTTGTATGGTTAATAATGGGCGTGAAGAATGTAACAAGCTCATCTGACTTTTGCACGTGGGTCGTTTTTAAATTTATGAGCGTTTTTTGATTAATTAACTTTTCAAATGAGCGGTGATAATTACTCGTCATTAATAGCGCATTATTTTTATCAAAAATTGCAATCGACTTAATTGTAGGGGAGTGCTTGTTATGTGTGTAGCTTATAAGGCGATTCAATAGCTGTTTGTTTTTTTCGAGCATGGGTTGCTCAAGCGCAATAGCAAGTGGCTCAGAAATAGTAGTACCTTGCTGATATAAAATTTCATCAAGCTCAATGTAACGATTTATTGTAAAATAGCCACCAAGTAGTAATCCTATGATCACCGTTGGGATCAGGGTCAGTGTTAAAACAGAATCGCGTAAGCCTAATTTGGTCATAATGGGAGCGTTTTATCGTTATTAGTATGATTTGAGTATATACGGTTCAACACGCATTCTAAAGCATCTAAATATAGGTGCTTCATAAATAAACTGAAGGTAATGCCTAATGGCGCAAATTTTTAAAGCGAAAAAGAAACCGCTTAAGCAACAAACATTAGAATTAAATATAACGGGAA
This sequence comes from Pseudoalteromonas sp. GutCa3, assembly GCF_002836155.1. Taxonomy (NCBI): domain Bacteria; kingdom Pseudomonadati; phylum Pseudomonadota; class Gammaproteobacteria; order Alteromonadales; family Pseudoalteromonadaceae; genus Pseudoalteromonas; species Pseudoalteromonas sp. GutCa3. Next base: position 139,902 of record NZ_PJBK01000090.1, read on the forward strand.
TGGATCATCAAGGGCGTGGCATTGCGAAGCATAATAATAAAGTATGTTTTGTAAGCGGTGCATTACCAAATGAAACAGTTAAAGCAATGCTCGTCGAAGATAAAGCTAAATACAGCAGTGCAAAAGTAATTAAAGTTATTAAAGCGAGTGAATCAAGAGTAGACGCTTTTTGTGAGCACTATAATCAGTGTGGTGGCTGCCAATTACAGCATTTAGAAGTAAGCCAACAAGTTGTAGAAAAACAAACTGCAGTTACTCAGCTATTTAGTAAGTTTGCTAAATTAAATACCTTAAACTGGCAAGCTCCATTATTAAGTAAGTCTGTGCATTACAGGCGCAGCGCCCGCATAGCCGTTATGTTTGATAAAGCAGCTAAAAAAATGCGTGTGGGTTATAGAGCAAGTGGTTCAAAAAATATTGTGAGTATTAATAAATGTGCAGTACTTGATGAAGTATTTGCGGATGTTTTTACACTTTTTGATGGTTTAATTAATCAACACAAAGCGCTGCACAGTATAAGCCATTTACAGTTATGCCAAAGTGATGAGAAAAACTTTGTTGTTATTCGTCACACTAAAGCAATTAACGATGATACAAAGGCTTTGGTTGAGCACATAACAAAAAGCCAACAGTTTGAAGTTGTATGGCAAAGCGAGAGCGATGTAATTGCGCATTCACACTTAGCCATGCCGTTTTATTACCTTAAAGAGTTTGATCTAAAATTTGAATTTGGTTTAGGTAATTTTATTCAGGTAAATTCGCAAGTTAACGAAGCTATGTTAAAGCAAGCTGCAAATTGGCTTGATTTAAAAGGTGATGAAAATTTATTGGATTTATTTTGTGGCATTGGTAATTTCTCATTAGTGCTGGCAAAACAAGCAAAATCTGTAATTGGCGTAGAAGGTGTGACTTCAGCGGTTGCAATGGCTGCTCAAAATGCGCAAACTAACTCTATTACCAATGCGCAGTTTCATTGCTTTGATTTAACGCAAAGCATACAGAGCGCCACATGGTTTAGTAAAAACTTAGATGTGCTTGTACTCGATCCTTCTAGGACTGGTGCAATGGCTGTATTAGAGCAATTATCTTTAAAGCAGTTTAAAACTATTTTATATGTCTCTTGTGACCCTGTTACTTTAGCCCGTGACAGCGCAATTATTTCACAAGCTGGCTTTGATCTTAATAAAATTGGGCTAATGAATATGTTTCCTCATACAGGGCATATTGAAACTATGGCGTTATTTCAACGGAGGTAGAACGCATTATGGTAGCTACACGACAATCACATCAACAAGATGAGACAACAGATTTTAGCACTCGGCTTTCATTTCTTGCCTTGTCTGAAGAAAAAACAGAGCTACTTACTAAAGCGCAAGCGCTCTGCGTAAAATGTGATAATGAAAGCAGGCAAACTACTGCAATCGAAATGGTTGAAATTTTAGCTGAGCTAAATCTCGACCCCGAATCGTTAGCTACTGCGTATTTAACCCCGTATTTTTTAAACGATTTAATATCACTAGAAACCATAGAAGAGCAGCTTGGTAGTAATATAGCCATGCTGTTAACTGGGGTTGCACAAATGGCCACTATTAGTACTTTATCGCATCAAGGTAAAGGAACTATGCAAGTTGATAATATTCGAAAAATGTTATTAACCATGGTTGAAGATGTGCGCGCCGTGGTCATTAAGCTTGCCGAGCAGGTATGTCATTTACGTAATGTAAAAAATGCGGATGAAGAAGACCGCGTCATTGCCGCTAAAGAAACGGCTGATATTTTTGCGCCATTGGCAAACAGATTAGGAATAGGGCAATTAAAGTGGGAACTGGAAGATTTATCGTTTAGATATTTGCACCCAGGCACCTATAAAAGCATAGCCAAACAACTTGACGATAAACGTCTTACGCGCGAAGCCTATATGGAAGATATGGTTGAGCAAGTAAAAAACCGTTTAAGTGAAGCGGGCATAGAGGCCCAAGTTTATGGCCGCCCCAAGCACATTTACAGCATTTATAAAAAAATGCAGCAAAAAAACTACGAGTTTGATCAGCTTTTTGATATTCGGGCAATGCGTATCGTTGTTGAACGCCTGCAAGATTGTTATGGAGCACTGGGTATTGTGCACACCAATTGGCGTCATCTTAATAAAGAGTTTGACGACTATGTAGCAACCCCAAAGCAAAACGGCTATCAGTCAATTCATACCGTGGTATTTGGGCCTGAAGGTAAAACAGTAGAAATACAAATTCGTACCAGCGATATGCATCAAGATGCTGAGTTGGGTGTGGCTGCACACTGGATGTACAAAGAAGGTGCATTACCAGGGCGCGGCTCGGGTTATGAGCAAAAAATTAGCTGGCTACGTAAGTTACTCCAATGGCAAGAAGAAGTAGTCGATGGTGGCGATTTAGCAGAAGAGCTTAAAAACCAAGTAGTAGAAGACCGCGTATACATATTTACCCCAAGTGGCGATATTATCGATTTACCACTTGGCGCTACACCGCTTGATTTTGCTTACTACATTCACTCAAATGTAGGACATCGTTGTATTGGTGCAAAAATATTCGGCAAAATAGTGCCGTTCACGCATCAACTAACAACTGGGGATCAGGTAGAAATACTGACCCAAAAACAACCAAATCCAAGTCGTGATTGGTTAAACCCGTCATTAGGATACATTAAGTCATCGCGCGCTAGAGCTAAAATTCATCACTGGTTTAAACAGCTCGATCGCGACAAAAACTTAAGTGCGGGTAAAGAAATTCTCGACAGTGAATTACAAAAGCTTAATTTAACATACAAAGATTTAGAGCCAGCCATTAAGCGTTTTAACTTTAAAGAACTTGATGACTTAATGGTTGCAATTGGTGCGGGCGATGTACGCCTCAATCAAATGCTTAACTTTGTAAGTGATCGGACAGAAGATGAACCGGTTATTCGTATTAAAGCGCCTAGCAAAGTAACCGGTGACAAAAACGGCATAGTGGTTGATGGCGTTGGTAGCTTAATGAGCCATGTAGCCAAATGCTGTCGTCCTGTACCTGGCGATGAGATAATAGGTTATATAACGCAAGGTCGAGGAATAGGTGTTCATAAGGAAGACTGTGATTCGTTTAATAACTTAAAAAATCAGCATCCAGAGCGTGTTATTTCGGTAAGTTGGTCTGAAGATATCAACGGCTCGTACGCACTAAGTATTAAAATAGAAGCAACCGATCGTTCAGGGCTAATACGCGATATAAGCTCAGTACTTGCTAACGAAAAAGTAAATGTTTTAAACATGAACGTAAATACGGTTGAAGATAATCAGTTAGCTATATTTACGATGCAAATAGAAGTACATGACTTATCGGGTACTAACCGTGTTCTTTCTAAGTTACACCAAATTGAAGGTGTACACGATGCCAAGCGTGGTCATTAATCATGAATGATAATGCAGCGCTTACACAACTTCTTAGCATAATGAAAACACTGCGAGATCCCAAGGGCGGTTGCCCGTGGGATCTCAAACAAGATTTTAAATCTATTGTGCCGCATACACTAGAAGAAGCATACGAAGTTGCCGACTGTATTGAGTCAGGCAACTTAGATGAGCTTAAAGGTGAATTGGGGGATTTGTTATTTCAAATTATTTTTTATGCGCAGCTTGCACAAGAGCAAAATCTATTTGATTTTAATGATGTAGTAGAGCAATTAAATGATAAGCTTACCCGTCGTCACCCGCATGTGTTTGGTGAAAAAAAAGAGCTAACAGATAAGCAGCTATCGCAGCAGTGGCAAACAATCAAAGCACAAGAACGCAGTGCTAGAGCGCAAACAGAATCACCTTCTTTTTGGCAAGATATTCCTGCCAATATGCCAAGTTTAAGTAAAGCCAAAAAAATTCAACAACGGGTTGCCGCACTTGGTTTTGATTGGCCAACGTATCATGGTGCACTTGATAAAGTGAGCGAAGAAGTGCTTGAAGTAAAAGAAGCGATTGAGCAAGACCCGTTATCTGATCATACAGCGGAAGAGCTCGGCGACTTACTTTTTGCCACTGTTAATGTTGTACGCCATGTTAAACGAGATCCCGAACAACTGCTTCGTAGCGCTAATGATAAGTTTTCAGCGCGTTTTGAAAAGGTAAATGCCTATTTGCATGCGCAAGGTAAAAGCTTAGATACAGCAACCTTTGAAGAGATGGATAGTGCGTGGGATGCGATTAAAAAAGTAAAATAGGCTTAATGTTAAATAGTGCACATTTTTTGTGCGCGTATTAGCTAATTTTAGCTGGATTGATAAGCAGTGTTTTGGTACAATTTCGCCCCGTCTTGATGATATACCCTTAGGCTCTTCTTTGGGTGTTATATTCCTTTTAATTCCTGATATTCTAGGGTTCGCATGAGTACAAAATTTATCTTCGTTACTGGCGGAGTTGTTTCTTCGTTGGGTAAAGGTATTGCCGCAGCTTCACTGGCCGCTATTTTAGAAGCCCGTGGTTTAAATGTTACCATTTTAAAGCTGGATCCTTACATCAACGTTGACCCAGGCACAATGAGCCCAATTCAACACGGTGAAGTTTACGTTACAGAAGACGGCGCAGAAACTGACCTTGATTTAGGTCACTACGAGCGTTTTATTCGTACCAAAATGACTAGTCGTAATAACTTCACACAAGGCCGTGTATATGAAGACGTATTACGTCGTGAGCGCCGTGGTGAATACCTAGGCGCTACTATTCAGGTTATTCCACATATCACTAACGATATTAAGCAACGTGTATACGACGGTGCTGAAGGTTATGATATTGCTATTGTAGAAATTGGCGGCACTGTAGGTGATATAGAATCACAACCGTTTATTGAAGCAATTCGTCAGATGGGAACTGAAATTGGCCGCGAACGCGCGCTATTTATTCACTTAACGTTAGTGCCATTTTTAGGCCCTGCCGGTGAAGTTAAAACAAAACCAACTCAGCACTCTGTTAAAGAGTTACGCTCAGTAGGTATTCAGCCAGATATTCTTATTTGTCGTTCAGACCGTAAACTACCTAATAATGAGCGTGCAAAAATCTCATTATTCACAAACGTAGAAGAAAAAGCGGTTATTTCATTACCTGACGTAGACAGCATTTATAAAATTCCAGCGCTATTAAAAACGCAAGAATTAGATAACTTCGTATGTCGTCGTTTTCACTTAGATCCACCAGAAGCTGATTTAGCTGAGTGGGAACAAGTACTTTATCAAGAGTCTAACCCAACGGGTGAAGTGACAATTGGTATGGTTGGTAAATACACTGAATTACCAGATGCGTACAAATCGGTTAACGAAGCATTAAAGCATGCGGGCCTTAAAAACCGTTTAACAATTAATATCCAGTACGTAGATTCACAAGATTTAGAAAGCAAAGGTGTTGAATTACTTTCACACTTAGATGCTATTTTAGTACCGGGTGGATTTGGCGGACGTGGTGTTGAGGGTAAAATCTTAGCGGCTAAATACGCACGTGAAAATAAAGTACCATACCTAGGTATTTGTTTAGGTATGCAAGTAGCATTAATTGAATATGCACGTAATGTTGCAGGTTTAACGGATGCAAACTCTACAGAGTTTAATGCAAATTCAGAAGCGCCAGTAGTTGGCTTAATTACTGAATGGCTAGATGCTGAAGGTAATGTTGAAACACGTAGCGAAAAATCTGATTTAGGTGGCACTATGCGTTTAGGCGCACAAAAATGTCATTTAACACCAGGTTCTAAAGTACGCGAAGTATATGGCAGCGACGAAATAGTTGAACGCCATCGTCATCGCTACGAAGTAAATAATAACTTTGTAGAAATACTTGAAAAAGCAGGCTTAAGCTTTACTGGTTTATCAGAAGATAAAAAACTGGTAGAAATTATCGAAAATAAAGATCACCCATGGTTTATTGCCGCGCAGTTCCACCCGGAATTCACGTCAACTCCACGTGATGGTCATCCGTTATTTGAAGGGTTTGTAGCAGCCGCGCATATCCACCAAAAAGCGAATTCGTAATTTTAAAAGCCGTGCATATTGCACGGCTTTTTTGTTTTAAGGGCTGACTAAGCTATATAAAACGTAGTAAAGTTAGCTGAACTCACCATTTTGGGAATATAGAGGAATCAAGATGTCAGAAATCGTAAAAGTAATCGGTCGCGAAATTATGGACTCGCGTGGTAACCCAACTGTTGAAGCAGACGTACATTTAGCAGATGGCTCTTGGGGTCGTGCAGCAGCACCTTCAGGCGCATCTACTGGTACTCGTGAAGCATTAGAGTTACGCGACGGTGATAAATCACGTTACTTAGGTAAAGGTGTATTAAAAGCAGTTGGTTATATCAATAACGAAATTGCTGATGCTTTAAAAGGCCAAAGTGCATTAGATCAAAGCGCTGTAGATAAAGTGATGCTAGATTTAGACGGTACCGAAAATAAAGAAAAATTAGGTGCAAACGCAATCTTAGCTGTATCACTAGCAACTGCGAAAGCAGCTGCACAGTCTAAAAAAGTTGAGCTTTATGAACATATCGCTGACTTAAACGGCACGCCAGGTGTTTACTCTATGCCACTTCCAATGATGAACATCATCAATGGTGGTGAACATGCAGATAACTCTGTAGATATTCAAGAATTCATGATCCAACCTGTTGGCGCTAAAAACTTCCGCGAAGGCCTACGTATGGGTGCTGAAGTATTCCATAGCCTTGCTAAAGTACTTAAAGCTGATGGTCATTCAACAGCGGTTGGCGATGAAGGTGGTTTTGCACCAAACCTTGCATCTAACGAAGCGGCTCTTGCTGCAATTAAAGTAGCTGTTGCAAATGCAGGTTACGAGCTAGGTAAAGATATTACTTTAGCGATGGATTGTGCTGCATCTGAGTTCTACGACAAAGAAGCAAATATCTACGACCTTAAGGGTGAAGGCAAAAAATTCACTTCTGAAGAATTTAACTTCTTCTTACAAGATCTTACTAATCAGTACCCAATCGTTTCTATTGAAGATGGTCTTGATGAGTCTGATTGGGATGGATTTGCACATCAAACTAAACTAATGGGTGATAAAATCCAATTAGTAGGTGATGATTTATTTGTAACAAATACTAAGATTTTAAAACGTGGTATCGACAACGGTATTGCTAACTCAATCTTAATTAAGTTTAACCAAATCGGTTCTTTAACTGAAACTTTAGCTGCAATAAAAATGGCTAAAGACGCTGGTTTTACTGTTGTTATTTCTCACCGTTCTGGTGAAACTGAAGATTCAACAATTGCTGATTTAGCGGTTGGTACTGCTGCAGGTCAAATTAAAACAGGTTCATTGAGCCGTTCTGACCGTGTTGCAAAGTACAACCAATTGCTACGTATTGAAGAGCAATTAGGTGATAAAGCACCGTACAACGGTCTTAAAGAAGTTAAAGGTCAGTAATTCTATTTTATATAGAATCTAATTTTTAATTTTAGATGATAAAATCCTCGCATAAGCGGGGATTTTTTATGCCTGATACTTTTTCAAAGAGATGAGAATAAGTTGTAGCGTTAAGCTTGCTGACGCGCGCACGCAGTGCGAAAAGAGGGTACCCACAAAATGGCTCAACAATTAATATTTTATAACACAGTTAAAGCTGAAACTGCTGCTTTAAAATATCACCTGTAAAACTGGTTTTTAAGTAAAAGCCACGGGGTAGGGTTTTAATTATTTGCCCATTTGGACCAATAGCATCAGTCACTATTTTACTATGAGCAGCTTTAGGGCGTATTTGCATCGCATCGCCTAAATGGCCTGATATTTCGTCAACTCTACCTAGTGCAATTAGCTCCATTTGCTCTTCCCAGTCGCGCTGTAATAAAGCGTCTTGTTCAGGCGTGGGTTGCCACAAAAAGCCGCTGCCGATGGTTCTATCAAACGGGGCAATATCACGTTCGCTTAAAATTGGCAGCCATAAAACATGATTTAGTTTTTTACGTACAGAGCTGGTATGCCAAGTCATTCCTGTAACGTTCATTAAAGGTGTAACCGATACAAACGTAGTTTCCAGTGGCCTACCTTTATAGGAAATAGGGAGTGTTTTTAGCTCAATTCCTAAATCTTCAAAATCCGGAAGTGGTTTTGAGCCCGCAGTAGCACCTAGTACATATTCAATTAACTGACCAGTCCAACCTTTTTCGCGCAGTAAATCATCTGGCGTTTTAAAATTATACTTGTTAGCAAGCTGCCCTAGGGTTAATCCGGCAATATTATTAACGCGTTGCATTAAATCGTTTATTGAGTGTGGTTTTGTAGGTCGCATGTCATGCCAATTTTATTAAAATATGAATATTATAGAGGTTTAACAACTCACTAACTACGTTGAAATTACTTATGCGGAGAAACTGCATATGATAGTTTTTTGTTATTGAGCTACTTTTTATTGCGATTATAAATATCAATTCAGCGTAATTAGTATTCTTAATTTCGGTTGTATAAATATCATAGCCATGATAGCAAATAGGCTAAGCCGTGGATATCACTAGAGTTGTGTGTTTTTTGCTCGCTTGTTGTTTGGGTTAATTTTGAACATATTGAAATTAAGCTGCTTTACTTTAAGTTACTGACTCAGTTGGTTTTTTTAATGTTGTACATTCAGTTTTGATTAAGCAATTTAAAAGTTGTAAGGATAAATACAACTATATGAACATGTTTATCCACAGAATCTGTGGAGAAGCCAAGTTTTTAGATCTAATATTGTGGATTTGTTTGCAAAATGAGCGTGTTTTACAAAAGTTATGCACAAACTGTGAGTAACTAGAGGAAAACAAGAACCGCAATAGCCTTGTTAAGTTATTTTCCAAATATTTACCCACTCTCCATAATTTATCAATGTACTAAAAGCTCAAACTTAGCTTACTAATCGGGTTGGGTATAATAGTATTTGCCGTATTGCGGCTAATGTGGAACAATCATTAAAAATCGACTTACAAATGAGGCACTAAGGTGATTGATGCCGAAGGTTTTCGTGCCAATGTCGGAATTGTGATTTGCAATAATCAGGGACAGGTTTTTTGGGCCAGACGTTATGGTCAACACTCTTGGCAATTTCCCCAAGGTGGTGTTGATGATGGCGAAACTGCAGAACAAACCATGTACCGTGAATTACACGAAGAAGTAGGGTTGCGACCAGAAGATGTAGAAATAGTCGCAAGCTCAAAACATTGGTTACGCTATAAATTACCCAAACGATTAATCCGCCGAGACTCTAGTCCGGTGTGTATTGGGCAAAAACAAAAATGGTTTTTACTAAAATTACGCTGTAAAGACGAAGATGTAAATTTACTTAAAACCCATCATCCTGAATTTGATGATTGGCGCTGGGTAAGTTATTGGTATCCTGTAAGACAGGTTGTATCGTTTAAACGGGATGTTTATCGACGTGTAATGAAAGAGTTTGCTCCTTTCGCCATGCCTTTTAATAAGAGAGAACAACATAAAGATCATTGGCGAAGTAAAAGGTAGTTAACTAGGTAACCTGAACTCTGGATAATAAATCTATCTCGAGCAGCTATTTTCAGCGCTAACTACGTTGAATTTACTTGCAATAGGCCAGCTATTGACGCGTAAGTTCGCCTTGTTTTCACTGAAAATCTCTGGCTAGAGAAAATAAAGTTAAATATCACCATGATTCAATATGTTAGTAAATCTCTTAACCAGAGTTCAGGTTAAGTATAAAATAAAGGAGCAGGACATGCTGGCTACACTGAGATCTATTGCGGAGTCTGTATCGCGACAAGCGAATTTAGACAGCGCATTAGTGTGCTTTGTGCAAATGGTTAAAGATGCCATGAAAACCCAGTGCTGCTCCATTTATTTTGCAGATTACAGCCAAGACAACTTTGTACTTATGGCAACCGAAGGGCTAAACCCCGATGCGGTAGGTAAGTTTAGAATTGGTTTTACCGAAGGTTTAGTTGGCCTAGTAGCGCAACGCGAAGAACCTATTAATATTGCATTTGCTAAATCGCATCCTCGTTTTAAGCTCTCCCCCGAAGTAAACGAAGAAGGCTACAACGCTTTTTTATCTGTACCCGTTGTTCATCAAAAAAAAGTACTGGGCGTTATTGTTGTCCAACAAAAAATGGCACGTGTATTTAGCCAAGACGAAGAGTCGTTTTTAATAACGCTTTCTGCTCAACTTGCTTCACAGTTAGCGCATGCTGAAATTAAAGAAATACTACGCCAAGATGAATCATCTCATCAAACGTCTGTTTTAAAAGGTGTATCGAGCGCGCCAGGAATAGGTATAGGACAAGCATTTGTTGTATTACCAAAACTTGATTTTAAATCTATTGAGCTTTTAAAAGACAGTGACGTCACTGAGCAGCGTCGTTTATTTACTCAAGCTGTAGCTGCAACGCGCAAAGAATTTAATACCCTATCTATGACGCTAAGCGATTCTATTCCGCACGAAGCTCTTGCGGTATTTGATGTGTATCAACAACTGCTTGACGCTAAAAGTTTAGGGCATAATGTTGAAATGCAATTACAAGAAGGCTGGTGTGCTAAAAGCGCCCTAAAAATTGTAATAGAGCGTTTAATATCTCAATTTAATGCCATGCAAGACCCTTATATAAAAGAGCGTGCTGTTGACGTTAAAGACATTGGTCTTCGCGTATTACACCACCTTGTAAATACCGAGCACGCTGTTAAAAATTATCCGGCCAACACTATTTTAATTGCTAATACCTTAACACCCGCCATGCTTGCTGAAGTGCCAAAAGGTCACTTAACAGGCGTTGTAAGCGTAAATGGCTCTGCAAATAGCCATGCTTCTATATTAACGCGTGCGATGGGCATTCCTGCTATTTGGGGTATAGAAGATTTACCTCTACTGCAGTTTAATGGCAAATCGATGATTTTAGATGCATTTGCTGGGCGTTTATATATATCGCCTTCACAAATGCTGATGGACGAATACACAGAGTTACAGCATCAAGATAACCTACTTAATAACCGCTTTTTAGCTGAGCAAGACTCAGAATCAATTACGCTTGACGGTGAACATGTTAGCTTATTATTAAACGCAGGCCTTGAGCTTAATACTGAGCAAAGTAGCGCTCATATTTGTGACGGTGTGGGGCTTTATCGAACCGAAGCGTGGTTTATGCAAAAGGGTCAGTTTCCTTCGCAATCAGAGCAAGAAAATTGGTACCGAGAAGTACTAACTAGCTATCATCCTAATCCTGTGGTTATGCGTACATTGGATATTGGGGGCGATAAGGTACTTGATTACTTTAATATTACCGAAGAAAACCCATTTTTAGGTTGGCGTGGGATTCGTATTAGCCTTGATCATCCAGAGTTATTTTTAGATCAACTAAAAGCGATGCTTAAAGCAAATATTGGTTTGGGTAATTTAAAAATAATGCTCCCTATGATCAGTGGCACTGAAGAAGTTGATGAGTCACTTGCGTTATTTGAACAGGCTTATTTTGAGTTAAGTGAAAAATACCCAGAGCAAACCATAGAAAGACCCGACATAGGTATAATGCTAGAAGTACCTTCAAGTGTATTTATGCTTCCTGAGTGGTCAAAAAAAGTCGATTTTTGCTCAGTAGGTAGTAACGATTTAACACAGTATTTATTAGCAGTAGACAGGGCTAACGCACGTGTAGCCGAACTTTTTAACCCTTATCACCCAGGTGTACTAAGAGTACTAAATAAAGTGGCGCACGAATGTGAGCAATATGAACTGCCATTTAGTTTGTGTGGTGAACTAGGCGGCGATCCTGAAGGGGCTATTTTGCTTATTGCCATGGGTTACAGACGCCTTAGTATGAACTTATCATCGCTTAATAAAGTGAAGTGGGTACTTAGGCGTTTAAATGTCAGTGACATGGAACAACTATTAAGTGAATGTTTAGCGCAATCCACAGCCAAACAAGTACTACGTTTAACGCGAAGCTTTATGCTAGAGCATAAATTAGGTGATTTGTTTTACACCCCCAAATAAGCTTGTACACCTAATTAATTGCAATACACAGATGCTATTAGTTTTATAATCCTTTAATATATAAACCTTAAAAGGGTATTTGAGATTACTATGTATGACTTAGGTTTGTTAGTCGCAAGCTGCGCACTACTAGGCTGTATTGTTGGGTTTTTAGCTGGGTTACTAGGCATTGGCGGTGGTTTAATTATCGTTCCAGTACTAAGCACTCTGCTACTCTCATTTAATGTAACGTCGGCTGATCATGTATTAGTAATTGCTATTGCAACCTCACTCGCTTCTATTTTATTTACTTCAACGTCTTCAGCGCTGGCTCATCATAAAAATGATAACGTGCCTTGGGCAATCGCCCCGTGGGTTATGTCGGGTGTGGCTTTAGGTGCACTAATTAGTGGCTTTGCAGCAAGTTTAATCCCTGAACAAATATTACGTACAGTGTTTGCTATAAGTGTTGTATTTATTGCAGCAAGAATGGTGCTCTCGGCGCGTAATAAACCGATGTCAGAAAAACCGTTGCCGGCAGGTCCTATTTTAGGGGGCGTTTCTGCAATAATGGGCGGGTTATCAGGTTTAATAGGGATTGGCGGCGGAGCTTTAATAGTACCGATGCTTAATTATTTTTCGGTTGATATAAAAAAAGCAATTGGCTGCGCGGCAGCGTGCGGAATTGTTATTGCATTATTTGGCTCTATTGGTTACATCAGCGCAGGCTGGCATGTTACCGATTTAGAGCATGGTTTTGCCGGGTTTGTTTATTTACCTGCATTATTCGGGATTGTTATTACCTCGTGGTTTGTTGCGCCCATTGGCGCCAAAGCAACTCACTATTTACCTGTTAATACAATTAAGAAAGTTTTCGCGGTGCTGCTTGTAGTTATCGCAATTAAAATGGTTTTTAGCTAAAGGTTTATTTTTTATGGCACTTGAGTTTCCTCAAATTGATCCAATTATTTTTTCTGTTGGACCGCTAAGCGTACGTTGGTATGGCTTAATGTACTTAATAGGTTTTGCATTTGCGATGTGGTTTGCTAATCGTCAAGCGTCAAAGCCAAATTCGGGTTGGACTAAAGACCAAGTAAGCGATTTACTGTTTTACGGCATGTTAGGGGTAATACTAGGTGGGCGTATTGGCTACGTATTGTTTTACCAGTTTAGTTATTTTATAGAAAACCCACTGTATTTATTTAGGATAGATCAGGGCGGTATGTCGTTCCATGGTGGAACACTTGGCGTTATAACCGCCGTCGCAATTTTTTCGTGGACGCGTAAAAAGTCACTGCTTCAAGTAGGCGACTTTGTTGCACCACTAGTTCCTGTAGGGCTTTTAGCAGGGCGTATTGGTAACTTTATAAACGGTGAGTTATGGGGCCGAGTTACCGACGTGCCATGGGCAATGGTATTTCCAACGGGCGGTCCGCTTGCGCGCCACCCATCGCAATTATACGAAGCATTTTTTGAAGGCTTAGTGCTGTTTTTAATCCTGCAATGGTTTATTAAAAAACCACGTCCAGCAGGCAGCGTAGCCGGTGTATTTTTATTAGGTTACGGCGTGTTTAGATTCTGTATTGAATATTTCCGCCAACCCGATGCACAACTCGGTTTATTTGCCGACTTTATTTCAATGGGACAAATACTTTCACTTCCTATGATAGTGGGTGGTTTAGGTTTATTAATTTGGGCATATAAGCAACCACAACACGTTAAAACAGCTAAGGCATAATAAGAAAAGCATGAAACAATATTTAAAATTATGTCAGCGTATTGTTGACGAAGGTCAGTGGGTCGAAAACAAACGTACAGGTACGCGTTGTTTAACCGTTATTAATGCCGATTTAGAATACGATGTGGCTAATAATAAGTTTCCGATGATCACGACGCGCAAAAGTTACTACAAAGCAGCGATTGCTGAGTTACTAGGATATTTACGTGGTTACGACAGCGCTGAGCAGTTTCGTGAGATTGGCTGTAAAACGTGGGATGCTAACGCAAATGATAACAATGCATGGCTTAATAATCCTCACCGTAAAGGCGAGGACGATATGGGCCGTGTTTATGGCGTACAAGGCCGTGGTTGGCAACGTCCAGATGGCTCAACGCTTGATCAGCTTTCCAAAGTTATTAATAACTTAAAAAATGGCATTGATGACCGTGGTGAAATAATCACGTTTTATAATCCAGGTGAGTTTGAGCTTGGTTGTTTGCGGCCGTGTATGCATACGCACACTTTTTCGCTACTTGGCGATACGCTATATTTAACGTCATACCAGCGAAGCTGTGATGTACCGCTCGGCCTTAATTTCAATCAAATTCAGTGTTTTGTGTTGCTTGCGTTAGTGGCTCAAATTACCGGCCACAAAGCGGGTAAGGCGTATCATAAAATTGCTAATGCACATATTTACGAAAACCAACTTGAACTGATGCGAGACGTGCAGTTAACGCGTGAGCCATTTGAATCACCTCAGTTAAAAATTAATCCAAAAATTAAATCATTAGAAGACATAGAAACGTGGGTAACACGAGACGACTTTGAAGTAATAGGCTATCAATGCCATGAAGCGATTCAATATCCATTTTCAGTATAATAAAAGATTAAGGAAAACATAAAATGAAAGCAGTGATCCCAGTAGCGGGCCTTGGTACTCGTATGTTACCAGCCACTAAAGCAATTCCTAAAGAAATGCTTCCAGTGGTAGACCGTCCTTTAATTCAATATGTAGTAAACGAAGCCGTTGCTGCAGGAATTAAAGAAATAGTGTTAGTAACGCACTCAAGTAAAAATTCAATCGAAAATCACTTCGATACAAGTTTTGAACTAGAAGCTACTTTAGAAAAGCGTGTTAAGCGGCAACTACTTGCCGAAGTGCAAGCAATCTGCCCTAAAGACGTAACCATTATTCACGTACGCCAAGGTGAAGCAAAAGGCTTAGGCCATGCTATTAGTTGTGCAGCGCCTATTATTGGTAACGAACCGTTTGTAGTTATTTTACCAGATGTAATTATTGATGATGTAGAGAGCGATCTTAAAAAAGATAACTTAGCAGAAATGATCGCTAATTTTGAGAAAACTAAGCACAGCCAAATTATGGTAGAACCAGTACCAATGGCACAAGTGAACCAGTTTGGTGTGGTTGATTTAGGTGATGTTGACTTAAAGCAAGGTGAAAGCTCGCCAATTCTTAATATGGTAGAAAAGCCGCCAGTAGATGAAGCTCCATCAAACTTAGCTGTAGTGGGTCGATACGTATTAAGCGAAAATATCTGGCCGTTACTTGCAAAAACTCCGCAAGGTGCAGGCGACGAAATTCAATTAACTGACGCAATTGCGATGTTAATGGAACACGAAAAAGTAGATGCATACGCTATAAAAGGCCGTAGCCACGATTGTGGAAGTAAAATTGGTTACTTAAAAGCAACGATTGAATTTGCACTTCGTCGCGATGAATTTGCCGATGAATTAAAATCATTTATTAAAAAATTGATTTAACAGTTAACGTAAAACATGAAAGGCGCCTATATCGGCGCCTTTTTTTATGAGTTTTATCAGGATCAAAATTAGAAAAGGAATAGCTCTAAAATAAAAGTTTTTAAGTCATTACAGACATATTGTTATTTATGTTGTAAAGTTTGTGTTAATTGGCATTGAATTTGTATTAAATAATGCTCTCAAGGAAGGGATGGAGTATGCAACGTTGTGTTTTACGAAACACTGACAAGCATGCGAAGAGCTAGTTTTATGGCTCACAGCTTAAATAAAGTTAAACGCTTTCTTGTGAGAATGTTTAACTGAAATGTAGTGTAAAAACACTGCTTTCAGGACAACTAATACATGTTTATATATAAAAAAAATAACATTGGGCTTTTACTTAGCTTGCTAATGCTTTTATTTGGTACAGCATGCAGCGTCTCGCCTGAAATAAAAACCATTGATGAACAACCTCAAAGTAACTCGCCTGACTACGTATCAATTACAGCCCTTGAACTTGCTCAGCTAAAAGATGCCGCAATGCAGTGGCAACAAGCTCGTGAAGGCATAGAGCGAATTTTAAGATTAGAAAAAGAAATAACTTACCTCGTAAATCATATTGATATTATAAACAGCAAAGCTATTGCGCAGTCTAATCAAGGGTACAGCAGTAAGTCTGTACGTTCACCACGAAACACACGTAATGTTAAGTCACGCCAACAAGCTAAACAAAACTACAGTGATAAAAAACAAACTGTAAAATTAAATACACCTAAACATGTATTTGCTTTGCAAGTAGCTTCGGTTGACTCAGAGCAAGGTGTGGCTAAAGCATGGCAAGAGCTAAATGCTAAAGCAGCGCCGTTGTTTAGAGACAAAATATTGACTAACGTAGAAACCGCCAAAATAAACGACAAAATGTTTTACAGGCTGAAACTTGGCTCTTACCAAAACTTTAAAAATGCAAAAGCAGACTGTGACGTATTCAAACTGTACAAACTCGATTGCATAGTAAGTAACTACACTGATAAGCCAGTAAAGCTGTAGTTAAAATAGAAACTTGCTTAAAATCTGTTTATCCATAAAATACACTCTTCATAATTAAATGCGTTTAGGGGGTATATGACCCCATAAAACAACGTCATTTCAGGGAAGGAAAATGCTTTTAAAACGGAGCTTAGAATGCATGATGCTAATGGGTGTACTTGTTTTATCTGCATGTAACTCATCTCAACAAGTTAAAATGGCTCAAGCAACCCCGCAACCGATTCTTATTGAAAAGTCTGATTTGGAGCAGCTCAAAAGCTCTGCGGCACAATGGGAAAGCTCTCAACCAAAAGTAGAGCAGCTACTCAAGTTAGAAAATAAATTAACGCAGCTTGCTACTAACCTAAAACAACTAAATGAGTCTGATGTTCTAAATACTCGTGTAAATGATGTAGTTAATAACGAAAGTATATTAAAAACCGACCCGGCATTGTTTGCTTTGCAAATTGCCGCTTTTAAAAATAAAAATGCATTGCAAAAGAAGCTCAGCGAATTCCAAAAAAAAATACCACAAAATATCATCTTATCCACTGAGATAAATGTAGAAACCGTAAGTGTTAATAACACAACTTTTTATCGATTGAAGTTAGGTGCTTATAGCAATTCAGCGGATGCGAAAAATGATTGTTTAGCTCTTATAAAGCAACAAGTAGCATGTTTTGTTAGCTATTATGTTCAACAACCTTACAGAAGTACGATATAGGCATACAAATTGCTTCATCCTCAGTATGTTTTGAAGAGGATGGCAATTATGCGCCTTTTACTGCCTTTATTATTTTTAAATTTAGCTGCTTGTAACTTGGTGCCACCGCCAGAACCAAGTGTGCCTACAGATGCACCTAAAGCAGCCATGGCTCCTTTTACGGTTAATGACTATGTAGTTAATTTAACGTCGCAACTTAACCACCTAAACGGAGCATTAAATGCTAATGCACGTGTTGGCGTTAGTAGCTTCTTTTATGCAGATGCACTAGATACAAAATTAGTGACAGGGCAAGCCTCAGGCTTAAGTCAGCAGATCCAAGAAAGTCTGCTTACACAATTTACTCAACTGGGTTATCACACCGTTGAGTACAGACTTGGGAATAACCTCTCTTTATCAGAAAACTCAGACAGTATTTTAAGTCGCGATTTAAGTAAATTACGTAATCGCCAAAATATTGACTTAGTTATCACAGGAACAGTGACTCGCCAGCAGCATGCATACATAGTTAATGCACGGCTTGTGAATATAGAAAATAAACAGGTGCTCTCTGCGGGAAGTACCGAGATCCCAATTAATGTAATGTGGGGCAATGAGAAAATTCAGCAGCGTGACGGACTTTTATACCGAAGCGAATACTAATTTGGAGCACAAAATGAAAAACCTATTAATTACATTATGCTTACCACTGGGCTTTGGTTGCTCTCAAATACTAGGCACAATGAATACAGACACCACAACACCACAAAGTGAGCAAAGCAACCAACTGGTGAGTAACCAACGCGACGTTGCAGCGCCTGTTTCTGACGATAACTTATTTCAGTCAGGAATGGCTCCACAAGATAACTACACAAAAGCAACACCGCCAATGCGCAAAAATATTAACCATTATGTGCGCGGCATAATGCAAGACATGGTTGAAAACTTACAGTACGTAAGTGAACAAACACCGTTAGCTGTTTCGAGTTTTATTTTTTTAGATGAAGACTACAACGATGGTAGCTTACTAGGAAACCAAATTGCAGAAAGCTTCATGCATGAATTACACAGCTTTGGTGTACCCGTTATTGATTTTAAAACAACTGATTATATGCGTGTTACCTCAACAGGCGACTTTGTATTTAGTCGCGACTATTTAGAGCTAAATCAAGATCAAAACTTTAAATATGTACTAGCCGGTACGCTTGTAAACCATCAAGGTGGTGTACTTGTTAATGCACGTATTGTTGGGCTAGAAAGTAAGGCCGTGGTAGGTTCTGCACAAGGGTTTATTCCACAGTCAGTTGTTGATGCGCTTAATAGTAGCTATCGCACTGATGGCATAATGTTAAAACAAGCAAGCAAGTGAGATAATTATGTATAGTAAATTATTTAACCGCTTTATCGTTTTTTTTGCTTTAGCTAATTTAACTGGTTGTGCCTTTACTCAAAATAATGAAAGTGCTGAAATGAATGCATCTTCAACCACACAAGTAAATTATGACTTAGCAAGCATGCTTAAAACAGCCGAGCAAAAATCAACTCAAGATGATGCTAACGGCAATCAATTTACACCACTTCAGCACCATAAAACACTTGCTAACTATGTAGAGCAAATGGCACTTGATTTGGTTGATACGCTTGAGTTTGAAAGTGATACCAACGCCAATATTAATATTGCCGTTACTACCTTGGTCGATCTTGATTCATCGCTTACTAAAAGTAATCAATTAGGTAATCAAATTTCTGAAACGTTAATTCATCAGTTACAAAAGTTTGGTTATGGCGTGGTTGATTTTAAAACCACTCAAACAATAGATGTAAATAGTCGTGGTGATTTTGCTTTTTCGCGCGATATTGAAAAGCTTAGTGAAGATCAAATGGCGAGCCATGTATTAGCGGGTACATTAATTTATCGCAGTGATGCTGTTGTTGTAAATACACGTGTAATTAACGCGCATACAAAAAAAATCGTCGCGAGTAGTCGAAAACTAATCCCAATTTATGTACTAAATAAAGAAGATATATACTTATCAAGCAATTAAGTTCAGTTGTCGCTTGATATAAAAAACCAGATGCCGTTATAATTCACACTCCTAAGCACACAGCTTATTTGTGGCCTCTTAGTTAAATGGATATAACGGCCCCCTCCTAAGGGGCAGTTGCAAGTTCGATTCTTGCAGGGGCTACCAATTAAATCAATGAGTTATATTTTAACTTCCACTCTATTTAATTTCTGTGTAGCACATATGTAGCACCGTGAAAGCTATTTGAGTTATAAGCTTATTAGAGAAAAAAATACACTACCTTCGATAGAGATGAGAATACACAGAGGAAATCATCGAGTGATACAGGGGTATTTATGAAGTCTAAATTAAAAAAGTTAGAAATTGCTGCTCTTTCTTTTAAAAGTAATAGCACAGTCGCAATCAAGGTTGGTAACCAACATAAAATTTTATAATAGCGAATCTTCGTATTTCGGTCTGCTATCCTATTTCCTATATTATTAACAATATCTGTTAAATTATTAAGTACCGGTTGAGTCTCAAGCTTTTCTTCGCATTCATCTTTAAGGCGATTAAAGGCAAATTCACTACTTTTTTCTATTTGTTCTAACCTCAGGATTTGGTCGTTTATCATCCAACTATTGAAAAGACCAGTAATTAGTACCCCGCTAATCACAAAAGTATAACTATAGATGTCATCAACTTTTGCTAATGCACCTAAACTAACTAAAACAATAGGTATAGCGTATAGTCTTATTTGTATATCATTTAAGACAGAGCTTACCTTCTCCGCATATTCAAAGCCTTTTTCTTCCACTTGTAGTTGAAATTCACCAATAGCAAAGTTATGTATGAAGACTTCATAATGTTCATAGTAAGAGTTTTTAATTTTATCTAAATTTTCAAATAGTATGCGAGGTTTCAAATCATCGTTAGTGTCGCTAGTAATAACTTTTCGTAGTGTATCTACAAGTGCCAATTTAAAAAATGATTGCCTATCCTGATGGTGTAAATTACCATGATCATCCTTAGAAATAAGCATCGAAATATCATCAATAGGAGAAATATCTTCTAGGTTAACTAGCTTCTGAAGATTGTTTATTTTTATCTCTAAAGGCTTAGCAAATTTATCATCTTCACCTTTTATGAAAAAGTATAGGATCAATCCGTCAGCTGTTTCTTTATCTATATCAGAGGCTTGAGTTAAAAAATTTATCCACTTTATAATTTCATCGAATTTAAGCACTGATTTTAAATCTAATTCACTACAGCTTTTGTAGTTTTTCTCTATTAGAT
>NZ_PJBK01000091.1:0-16765 GCF_002836155.1 Pseudoalteromonas sp. GutCa3
TGCAGCTTGCTGACGTGACGAGCGTAGCTCGTAATTACTTTATTTTAAAAGTCACAAAAATACACACCTACAAAAAAGCTCACATACTGTGAGCTTTTTCAAAACTAACTTATAGCTAATTTTAACTTACTGCTGCTTTTGCGGCGGGAAGTTACTTAAAATTTCGCTCACTGTTTTGTTAATTGATGCTTCACGTTGTTCTGGCGATTGATTTTTCTTTAATCGACCTTCTTTTGCGCCGCGCCATACTAGCTGGTTAGATTCACGGTCTACAATATCAATAATCAGTGTACCCACTTCGTATTCACGCGCAGTTGTATCGCGTTGAAAACCAGTACCCCAATAACCCCAATGCGGGCGGTAGTTTATATTGAAGTTGTCTACTTCAAGCTCTTTGTCTACCGATGCATGATAGTTAACAAGTACATCAGCATTTGCTGCATCAACTAAGCTCATACCTAATGTTTGGCTCAGCTCTGCGTTAACGGCAGTGCGAACACGCTTTTCCATTAGGCCATTAATTTGATAGTTATTTGTGTCTTTAGTTAGGCTGGCGTTTTCTACCCAAGCAAATGTTTTAAAATTACTAAAGTTAGCTGATTTATCGTAATCCCAATCTGGGGTTTGTGTACAGGCTGTAAGAAGTGCTAGCGCTGCAACAATAAGTATATTTTTCATTACGTTTGCTCCAATAAAATGCATTAATTTAAAATAACACACATAGTTTAAATGTGTATTATTTAAACGTCCTATATTTTAGTTTAGATGGTTTGCCTTAACGGCCAATTAATTGTGTTCAACTTCAATCCAATCTTTTTCATCTACCCAGTTTTGTGCACCGTCTTTTACCGAGCGAATAGGCACAATGTAGTCACAACTTATTTGTGGTTTAACTGAGGCAAATATAGGCACAAAACCAAAGCTTAGTGCGGTTTCTATAATTGCTTTTTGATTTTGTGGGTCAATGTCGGCCGCTTCATCTATGTAAATAGGTATACGGTATAGGTTTTGTTCCTGGTCACTTAATAAGTAGCGAATAAACAACATGCCACACAATAACTTAATCGTAATACGTGTGCCGTTTGAACCCGCCGAATCTATTTTTTCAAAGTGCTCTGTTTCACCTGCGCGGTTAACCACTTCAAATCGAATATCAAATAAATCGGTAAGTGTTAAGCCCGCTTTATCTGAGGCGAGTTTAATTAAGTGATCTTTCGCTTCGTTTACCGCACTTTCGCTGTACGGTTCTTGGCTAAGTAAATCAAGCGTGTCACCTTGCTCAAACTGATGCGACGTGCTGATAATGGTATCTATACTATCAACCAGCATTTTGCGCGGTATTACGTTAATTTTAAACGCTTGCAGATTTGAAATACGGTGCTGGCTTATGCCTTTATTAAAGCTGTTCATTTCGCGGCGAAGTCGGTCTAAATCTTCTCGCAAGCCTTTAATAGTTGCGGCCACTTCGGTAAGCGCAACGCGTGCTTGGCGTTCAACAGCGTCGCGTTCGTTATCAATATTATGAAAGGCGCTTATTAGCTTTTGGTACTTAGTATATTCGTCGTTTTCGTTGTCGAATTTAGTTATACCTGCGTTATATACATGCAAATAGGTGTTGCGCACGTTTATGTCAAAATTACGCAGCTCTTGGCAGTCTTTATTAAAGTGATGAACAAGATCGCTTAAGTTATCAAAGTCGACCGTAATATCAATCATGTACGGGGTCACTTTACCGCTGTATAAATCAAGCGTATGGTCAATTCGCTCGCTTTTAACTTGGCGTAAGCGCTCAGTTTGGCGATTAATTTGCTCTTGTTTAGATTTAATTAACGAGCGACGATCGGCAATTGAGCCACTATTTTTTTGAATATCTTGCAGGTAGTCGTCAACTTGTTCGCGCTCAGCTAATAACTGCTCTTTTAGCATGGCTTGCGCTTCAACAGACTGCTGCATTACATCAAACTGCTCTAAGCGTTTTAGGGCGCTCTCTGCGCTCATAAGCTCATCGTATAACGCGTCTTTTTCTTTTTGCTTGTCGGCAACGTTTGCAGCAACATCGCGTTGTTGCTTAAATTCTTTAAGTGAATGCTCAAGTGCACTGAGCTGAGCGGTTAATTGCTCTTTGTTTTCGCCGCTTTGCATTTGCACTGGCGAGAGTTTTTTAAGCTTAATGCTCGCACCTGGCAGAGTTAGTACACCGCCTTTAACGTTTTCACTTAATAGCGATAAAAACTCACCAAATGCGTCTTCGTCATCAATGGTTATATCGCCATTGGTGGTGGTCGCAAACGAGAGAATATCTGGGTTTAAAATGCGCGATATTTCTTCTACTTCTTTTAACGAGAGGTCTTCGCGCATACGGGTAAACAAATTAAACTCAAGGTTTTTAAGTTGCAGCTTTAAGCTCTTAATTTGTTTTTGTGTTTCGCTAATGCGGTAGTCAAGCGTATGTAGGCTTTGCCCTTGTGCGCTGGTTATAGAGTGCGAAAGCGACTCGTAATCTTGCTTTAACTGAGTCAGGCTGGTTTTAAGCGTGGCTTTATTTACCAGTTCAAATTCACTTTTAAGCGCATCGTAATCTAAAAACCACTGCTCAATTTGAGTTTGTCTGCGCTCTATATCGCGCGATTGCTGTACGTATAGGCTTTGCTTTTGCTCAAACTCGTGTTTTTCGTGCTCTATATCTTCAAGCGCGATGGCAAGCTCAGAGAGTTGCGATTCTTGATAAGTATCAAAATCAATCAGTGCTTGGTCAATTTTAGGGGCGTACGCCGCCAATTTACCTTTAAGCACGGTTTGGTTTTCAAGCATTGATTCAAGCGCGGCTATTGGCTCTTGCATTGACTCAAGGGCTTTTAATTCGCGTTTTGAGCGATTTACTTTATCAAACGAGCGACGCCATACTTCATAAAAGTCGACCTTAGAGTTCGACATATGGCGTTCAAACACGCGTAGCATAAAGCGTTTTACGTCGCTTGCGCCTAATTTGTGTAAGTTAAGAATACGTCTAAATATTTCTTTATAAATAGAAGAGTCTTGTACATTATTTAGCGGGATCATTTTTAGGTTAATGTCGCCGTCAAAAGGCGTTGCGCCGCCAGTCAACAGCGCGTTTAACTCTTGTGCTTTTAACTCAATAGGGTTGTAGTTAAGCGATTTTAAATGGTTGAACAGCTTGGTAAATTTAATAATAGTTTTACCTTGCGTATACTGCTCTAAATCAAGCTTACCTTGATAACAAAAGTACTGATGCGCGTAACCGGCAATTTTACCAAGTCCTGCAACTCCAATTACTACCGAGCCATGAGGCAAGTTAGCTTCTAGTAAAATGTAGGACTGATCGGATGAAAAATAAAACTTACGGGTTTCATCTAAATCGTGTCCGTCCCATTCTGTTAAGCGCAAATCGTTAATAAGCGGAAACTGCAGGGCGTTAATAACCGAGCTTTTACCGGTGTTATTGGGCGCGCAAATAGAGCTGCTTTTATCAAGCGGGATCACACATTTTGCATAGCCTGCGGTGTTAAGTAGGGCGAGTTTGCTTAGTCCGTATAGATTTTTCATTCCTCGTCCTCTGTAATGTAGGTTTCTTCGTTTACTTCCATGAGTGCATCTATGTAGCGGTGAATTGGCGCTTGTAGCATAAAGCCGCCTT
Source organism: Pseudoalteromonas sp. GutCa3 (assembly GCF_002836155.1). Taxonomy (NCBI): domain Bacteria; kingdom Pseudomonadati; phylum Pseudomonadota; class Gammaproteobacteria; order Alteromonadales; family Pseudoalteromonadaceae; genus Pseudoalteromonas; species Pseudoalteromonas sp. GutCa3. The sequence goes on from NZ_PJBK01000091.1 coordinate 3,656, forward strand.
CTACTTCACGGGCTAAACCTAAGCGCACCATGCGCAGGTAAACGTCTTTACGCAAATCCGATCCCGAAAATATCTCAAGCTGATCAAACAAATGTTTGTTAATTTGCACCAGCGTTTGCATAAGCTCTAAATCGTTTACGTCGTCAAACAATGCGCGCATTGGATCTTTACCCGTATTGGCGTAGTGCTCAATTAAAATGTAAATGGTGAGTGCGATAGCGCGAGATATTTTGCCCATATTGGGTGTGCTTTCGTCGCTACCAAAGTAATAAAAGCCACGGCTGTCGCGTTTTAAATCGTTACCTAGGGCGGTAAATAGGGCGGTGTAGTCTTCTATGTGTTGGTCAAGCTCTTGCCACATTACGTTGTCTTGCTCGCAAATGTGATAACCCGCTACTAATTTTTTATTAATGGCTTGTAGATGGGTTAGCTCGTCTAAGTTTATGTGTGTCATGGTTTATTTACCTGCCTTTGAATCTGGCTGAGGCTCTGAATTAAATGGATATAAAGAAAAGTGCTGACCGGCAATTTTTACGCGGGCTTTTTCATCGCTTTGAATTATTTTAATATCGCTGTCGCTGACTAATTTTTGATACAAAAATAGCATTTCGTCGGCATCGAGATCTGGATAGCTTTCGTCTAAAAATTGCAGCAAGGGCTGCGGCTTTTTGCGTTTTTTATTAAAGCGCTTAGCAAAGCTGGTTTTAACATCGTTGTAGTCAGGAATATTAGGCGTAACAAATGCAGGCACGTCTTGCTGGTCAGGCAATTGGTATTCTTCGTGTTCAAATTCAACCAAGCTTGCCATGTAAGCCACAATATGGCGTTGCTGACCAAGCGAATATCGCTGCGCGTCGCTTACAAAATGTGGTTGCACAGCACTTAGCATATTGTCTACGCCATTTTTACGTACAAGCCCAAGTACTTTGGCTGCTTGGCGAGTAATTAAGTTATTACGACGTAGCTCTTCACGTAGTGGCATAAGCATATCGGCACTTTTACGTAAGCTTTCTCGGCCCATTAAATGCATTTCGAGTATACGGGTACGTAATTGCTCCAGCATACGTTTGTCGTTATACGCTTTACCTGAGCGCTCAATGTGCAGTATTTGCTTACTTATTTGCTCTTCAATGAGGGTAAAACATGCATGAAACTCACCACGAATATCAACCATTTCAAGCATTGGCTCTATGTATTCGTCAAAGGCTTCTATTACTGCTTTATAACGTTTTTGCAGCGATTGCACTGCATTATTTGATTTGGCTTGTTCAACAATATTTAAAATAGCGTTTTCGTTGTGCGTATAGAGCTTCATTATTTTACGCACCCGATCATCCATAATGCGGCTGTAGCGGCGTAAGTCGTCAAAGTCTTCTATTTCGCCAGCGTTATCTAGGCGGTTACCTAAGCGAGCTAGGTCCTCTACTAATACGCTAATTTCTTGCGCTAAACCTAAATGCTCTTCTTGCAGTAAAAAAGTAGCAAAATCAGCAATAGCACGATTTATTTCAAGCTGAGAGGATTTAGCCAGCGGAATTAAAATATCTTGGTTTAACAAACGATTTGTTTCTTTATAAATGCGTTCGTTTGACCACGTAGGCTGCTTTTGCTTAATCGCGTTTTGTACGTCTTTTAGGCTAAAGTCAGCCATTTTAAAACGTTTAAATAATAGCTCTAATACACCCCAATGTTCGGTTATGGTGTTTAGCAGCTTTTTAGCTGGGATCATAAGGGGTTACAACATCCTAGTATTTTATTATTGAGTTCTTTTAGAAGACTCATTATTACGTATTTTTAATTAACCTTGTCTGTATATAGTATTCGTTTTTAAGACCATTTAATAATAGTTTTTGCATAGAGGCAGTGCTAAAATTCGCGCCGAAAATAGGCACATGAAATGGAATGTTATTTGTGTGTTCTTTAAAACTATATCAAAGGTTGTTTAACTACCATGGTTTCCTCGATTATTCTAACCCTGATAGCGATTGCATTTTTACTGATCGTTATAGAAGATATAATCCATGTAAATAAAGCTAAAACCACGCTGTTTTTTGGTACGCTTTGCTGGATTCTTCTTTTTATATACCCTCTACACGGGCAAAGCCCCGATACGATTCAACATCTTTTAAATGAAAATATTTTAGAAATTGCCTCATTATGGCTATTTTTAATGGCTGCAATGACCTTTGTAGCGTATTTAAATTCAAAGGGGTTTATAGAAAATATTGTGCACCGTGTTATGCCAAAAAGTATTAGCGAAAAAAAGCTCATGTTTTTGGTGGGTGGTTTTGCGTTTTTGTTTTCGTCGATTTCAGATAACGTAACAGCGACGCTTATATCGCTTGCGGTTGTTATGTCGTTAAAACTTGAACCTAAAAAGCTCGTTAAATACGCCACGCTTATTGTGTTTGGGGTTAACTCAGGTGGGGTATCGCTAATAACAGGTGACGTAACCACACTAATGATATTTTTAGATGGCAAAGTAACCATAGCTCATTTATTACTACTTATAGCGCCAGCACTTGCAAGCGTTATGCTGCTAGCCGCGTTACTGTCTATAGGTATGAAAGGGCGTGTTGAGTTTGCTAGTGCAGGTAAAACCCGCATTGAAAAAACCGACATAACCATTGCTGTTATATTTTTATCTACCGTAGTGAGCACACTTACGCTGAGTGTAATTTACAGCGTACCGCCTCTATTAACCTTTTTGTTTGGCTTGTCAGTGATGTTTTTAGTGGCGCAATTTTTAATGCGCAAAAAAGACATAAACAAAGACATAATCGATTTTGTTCGCGATATAGAATACGACACATTATTGTTTTTTGTAGGCGTACTTTTACTTGTAGGCGCACTTAAAGAAATTGGTATGTTGAGTAAATTTACCGACCTATACACGGTAATGGCACCAGAATACGCAAACTACTTAATGGGCATATTATCAGCAGGGGTCGATAACGTACCGCTTACCGCTGCATTATTAAAAGCTAATATAGTAATGAGCCAACAACATTGGTTGTCGTTTACGTATGCAACGGGTGTGGGCGGTTCAATGCTTATTATTGGTTCGGCTGCGGGCATTATTGCCATGAGTAAAGTTAAAGCGCTTACCTTTATGAGCTACTTGCGTTTATCGCTGCATTTATTAATTTGTTACACGGTTGGATATGCGGGCTCGTATTACATGGGCAGTTTTATTTAACTCATAAATTATTAAATGCTTGACAGCTAGACGTCTAAACGATAACTTTCAAAGCCCCGCTACTTAGTGGGGTTTTGTTTTATTAGCCACTGGTTAATAAAGCATTCAGAAGAGGTGCGATACTTAGGTACTTAATGTTAGGCGACGAAAGCCGATGATCATTAAGGAGGGAAGTACTCGCCGAGGAAAATAATGGTACGTCATCATTGTTTTTCGGTTTATGGGGCTGAATCCTCAAAACTGTCACCAATATAGGTGGAGAGCTTCTGGCAGTGGACTTATCTTCAAGCATTCCTTTGCCAAGTTCTTCTTGTTTTATTGCGGTTTGGATACCGCGAAAGGAGACTAAATGACTACCCAATCAGTGCCACAAACAGTATCAGGCGCAAAATCAGATTACATCGTTGCCAAATTTGGTGGAACAAGTGTTGCAAATTTTGAAGCGATGAGTCGCTGTAGCGAAATTATTGTTGCAGATAAAAGCGTACGTATTGTTGCCGTGAGCGCTAGTGCCGGCGTAACTAACCACTTAGTTGCACTGTGCAAACCAAGTATTACCTCAAGTGAGCGCCAAGAACACATAAACGGTGTGCTTGCTATTCAACAAACTATTTTAGATGAGTTATCGCTAGATGCCGATTTAGCGGTTGGCTTTAACGAAACCCTAAAAGCATTTCAAACATTGGCTCAAGAGTCACTAACAACCGATCAGCAACACGACGAGCTACTTAGCTTTGGTGAGCGTTTGTCGTCGTATTTGTTTGCACAAGTGCTGCGTTTACAAGGTTTAAACGCCGATCGCTTTGATGTGCGCAAGGTGCTTAAAACCGACAGCCAATTTGGTAAAGCAACGCCTAATGTTGCAGCCACAGCGCAAGCCGCTAAAGAACATTTAATCCCGTTATTAGACGCTCAAGTCATTGTGACTCAGGGGTTTATTGGCAGTGACGAATACGGCCAAACCACAACGCTTGGACGAGGTGGTTCAGACTATAGCGCTGCATTACTAGCTGAAGCAATCAATGCTAAAAGCGTGCATATTTGGACCGACGTAGTGGGCATTTTTAGCACCGACCCGCGTTTGTGCTCAAAAGCGACGCCTATTGCACGTTTAAGTTTTGACGAAGCCGCCGAAATGGCAACCTTTGGCGCAAAAGTATTGCACCCAGCGACTATTTTACCAGCGAGCCGTAGCCACATTAATGTGTTTGTAGGTTCTAGCCGAGAGCCTGAGCGTGGCGGTACATGGATTGAGCGCGAAAAATCGCAGCAACCAGGTATACGCGCAGTAACACAACGTAAAAACCAAATTTTGCTTACGCTTAAAAGCCCAGAAATGCTACTAGCAAGCGGCTTTTTAGTACGCGTATTTACACTATTAAGTGAATACAATATATCGGTAGATCTGGTAACCACATCAGAAATCAGCGTAGCTATAACCCTTGATAACGCGCAAAACGCATCGCGCCCAGAGCTTGATCAAGAATGCCTAGATAAGCTTGCAGAGTTTTGCCATGTTTCGGTAGAAAACAACCTAACACTGGTAGCACTTATTGGCTCTGAGATTCAATTACGCCAACACGAAATGAACTTAATGAGTGTACTAAAAGACTTTAACATTCGATTAATTTGTCACGGTGCTAGTAAGCACAACTTGTGCTTTTTAGTAGAGCAAACTGAGTCAGATAACGTAGTGCAGTCTATTCATAGCCGTTTATTAGAAAACGATTTTGCTGCGTAAGTAATCGTTATTCAGGAAAAGCACCTAGTAAAGTTACCTAGTAAAACTACCTAGTAAAGTTACCTAGTAAAGTTACTTAACAAAGTCGGTTAATAAAAAGCATCGCCAGTCGGTGCTTTTTTTATGCACCACACTCACATCAAAACAAACATTGTTGTCACTGCTATCAGCTACAGTAATGCTATTACTGCAAGCGCTAAGCTTTGCACTATGTAATTCGTCAAACACATTGGGGCTAAGTAATTTTGCAATAGGGCGGCTGGTGGCTTTAGCAAGTGACTCTTTTAATGTCCAAATTCTAAAAAACGTATCTGCTTGGGCTTGGGTATTAGTGGGCTCAGTGATAAGTGTAATTTCATCATTATGATAAAAATGCTTAGCGAGCTTTTCAAACGGGCGCTTTAGGCTTACTTTTTCAATATCAAAACCAAACTCACTTTTATCAAAATTTAGCGCGACCCCAACTAAACCATGCGAATGCGAAATACAGGTATTTATAACATCATCACCCACGTGTATTTGCAGTTTTGAGCTTGCTTCGTCAAATTCTGTACTCATTTTATTAAGGGCTACGTGCGCATGTTGCGGCTGCGCTACTTTAATAAGGTGTTTTAGCAATAACCGCGTAGCTAAATATTCTTGCTTAGCTTGCACTCTTTTACGGCGGTTTATAATGTTTAACTCAAATGGGCTTAAGCAATCGGGCAAATTAAAGTCACTAAGCTCAAGTGTTTTAGCATTAAATAATATAATACTGTTACTCGCAAAAGACAAATTTGCCAATTGAGTTGAAGTAATACTCAAGGCGTTTTTAAAATAGTGTTCAGTCATAAAAGCCCTAAAGCAAAAGAAGTCGCTGATATTGTGAGCGGTTAACGCCACTAATAAAGGCTGGGTACAATTTTATTACTCAGCTGGCATGAAATATGGTTTAATTCACAATAATCAAAATAATAACAGATTTGTAGATGTATGGCACAAGTGCGTGATGGGTTTCAAAGCCGACTTGGTTTTGTTTTAGCCGCTGCTGGCGCAGCAGTGGGTTTAGGTAATATTTGGGGTTTTCCTACGCAAGCGGCCAACCATGGTGGCGGTGCATTTTTACTGGTTTACTTTATTGTTATATTTTTACTTGCGCTTCCTGCGCTGTATACCGAACTATATTTAGGTCACAAAGCACAAGCTAACCCTGTAAAAGCATTGGGCGATGCATGGCAAAACACTAACCGTAAGGTTGGTGCTGCGGCAGGTTATATAGGCCTTGCGGGCGCAGTTGTTATGCTAAGTTTTTACTCAATAGTAGCAGGGTGGATGCTCTCGTACGCTATTGAACCTATAACAACCTTTTTTGGGTTTACAGGCGCAAGCGAGTTTTTACATAGCGACTCAGTGCTGCGTAATTTTGTATTTACGCCGCTTATGCTTATTTTAACTGCCAGTATTATTTTAAAGGGTGTTAAATCGGGAATCGAAACCTGGTCGCGCCGTTTAATGCCACTGTTACTTGTGCTGCTTGTTGGTTTAATTGCCTACATTGCAACACTCGATGGCGCAAGTGAAGGCTTTGCTGCGTATTTAATTCCTGATTTTAGCCAAATACTCGACCCTAATTTAATTATTGCTGCAATGGGGCAAGCGTTCTTTTCGCTCTCTTTAGGTGTGGGCTGTATGATGATTTACGGCTCGTATTTACAGCCAGATGCTAATTTACCAAAGCTCACCGCAGGTGTTGCACTACTGGATACAGGCGTTGCTTTTTTAGCGGGGTTACTTATTATTCCTGCTATTTATGTGGCGCAGCACAACGGTGTTGAAGTATTTAGTGGTGGTAAACTGATTGGCGAAGGGCAGCTTATTTTTGCTATTTTACCTGAGCTATTTAGCACCATGGGCGAAATTGGCTTATTAGTTGGTTTATTGTTTTTTGTATTAATGTCTATCGCATCGGTTACGTCAACAATATCGACCACCGAAATTCCGGTAGCGTTTTTAGTCGAAAATCACAACGTTAGCCGCACCAAAGCAACATGGGCAGTAAGCGCCGTTGTACTTGTGTGTGCAAGCGCAATTATACTAAATTTTGATTGGTTATTTGGCTTAGTTATTATGTTATTTACCCAATACCAATTACCGCTTATGGGCTTGTTTTACTTTATTACGGTAGGTTGGATGTGGCAGCGTGGTAATAAATTACATCAAGCAACAACCGGCGTACATTACTGGTTTGCTCAGTATATTCGTTTTGTTTGCCCAATATTAATGACCTTGGTATTTGCAAACGTTGCCTTTGGTTAATTTTATCTAAGCCCTAAAATAAACTAATAAAGCGAAGTGAGTTTAAAACGCACTTCGCTTTTTTTGTGCCTATTATTTAGGTAAAGCTAAGGTATTTATAAAACCTCATTAGTTAGAGGTTTACCTTCATTTACTTCAAGCGCGTTAAGTAGGGTTGTGTTTGCTATCTCGGTGAGTGCCTCTTGGGTAAAAAAGCCCTGATGGCCTGTTACTAAAACATTTTTAAAGCTCACTAAGCGCGAAAATATATCGTCTTGATTTATTTCGTCGCTGTGATTTTTAAAAAACAGCTCCGACTCTTGCTCGTAAACGTCGAGCCCCAAGTAGCCTAATTTTTTAGTTTTAAGTGCGTTTATACACGCTTTGCTGTTAAGCAGTGCACCGCGAGAGGTGTTAATAAGCATTACACCGGTTTTCATTTTACTAAATGCCTCGTCATCTATTAAATGATGAGTTTGCTCCGTTAAAGGGCAATGCAAAGAAATCACATCGCTTTGGCTAAGTAAGGTGTCTATATCGGTAATTGTATAATTGCCAGGTTGTGCGTAGGGGTCGCACACTAATACTTTAGCGCCAAAGCCATTTAAAATGTTACACAGCGCAAGGCCAATTTTACCGCAACCTACAATACCCACGGTTTTGTTGTGCAAGTTAAAACCTAGCAATCCGTTTAAATCAAAGTTGTCTTCGCGTACGCGGTTATACGCTTTATGGGTTTTACGGCTAAGCGTTAGCATAAGCGCTATACAGTGCTCAGCTACGGCTTCTGGGCTGTAAGCCGGTACGCGTAATACTTTAATTTTATGTGCTTTTGCTGCAGGTAAATCAACGTTATTAAATCCTGCACAACGCAGCAAAATAGTTTTTATACCTTGGCTTGCTAATTGTTCAATAACAGCAGCATTTACGGTGTCGTTAACAAATACGCATATGGCATCAAACCCGCTTGCTAGAATAGCCGTTTGTTCGCTCAAGGCTTGCTCAAAATACGTTATTTTTATATCACGGTGATCGCGTGTACTTTGTTCAAAAAAAGGCAGTTCGTACTTTTGAGTACTAAAAAAAGCAATGTTCATGGTAATAGCCTCGACGCTTAAGGAGTATTATTTATTACTAATACAATAAACTACTTTATAAACCTGTGCTTTAGTAAAACGCATTTTATTGATTTAAATTAAGCCTTAAGCGGAGCCTTACTTGGGATAAACAAAGGTATTTTTGACGATACTTTTTTACCACCTTTAGCAGCGTTTAACTTTGCGGCTTGCAGTAGGTTGCTTTCTATTACTTGTATAAGTGTTTCGGGCTTAGTTCGCGGTGCATAACGCGCAACAAGTTGCCCTTGTGAGTTAATTAAAAACTTAGTGAAATTCCACTTAATAGCACGATTTTGCGAAATACCCCGCGTATGCGATTTTAAATAATTAAACAACGGATGTGTTTCTGGCCCGTTTACCATTACCTTACCAAATACCTCAAACGAGATATTAAATTGATCTTGGTAAAAGTCTTTAATGGCTAAATTATCAAGCGGCTCATTTTGGCCAAACTGGTTACACGGAAACGCAAGTACAGTAAAACCATTGCTTTTGTATTGCTGATAGAGCTTTTCGAGCGCATTTAATTGCACCGAAAAATTACACTTACTCGCTGTATTAACAATAAGGACGGTTTTGCCCTGTAATTGGCTAAGAGAAAAATTTTCACTGTTATAAAGTGGTGCATTAAATTGATAAATACTGTCCATAGGTTACCTACTTACCTTTCCCGCTAAGGAAATTTTATAAAGACTTTCATTCGCTTTTTTATCGACCGGTTGACATAATCGAGGTCTAGTTTCTAAGTTATCAGTTAAATAGGTCATTTTTATGTCAATGAAAGTCGCATTTATAGGTTTAGGCGTAATGGGTTACCCAATGGCGGGGCATTTAGCAAAAGCAGGGCACAGCGTATGCGTTTATAACCGCACACAAGCTAAAGCACAAACGTGGACTGCAGAACATTCAGGAAGCTTTGCACCAACCCCGCGCGAAGCTGCCAATAATGCCGACATCGTATTTATGTGTGTTGGTAATGATGACGATTTACGCTCAGTTGTGTATGGCGACGACGGCGTGTTAGCGGGCATGTTACCGCACACTATTTTGGTAGATCACACCACAACCTCAGCTGAAGTAGCACGTGAAGTGGCTGCAAAAGCGGCTCTGCAAAATATCGACTTTATTGATGCGCCTGTATCGGGCGGACAAGCTGGCGCCGAAAACGGCGTATTAACGGTTATGGCGGGTGGCAGCGAAGCCGTATTTGCTAAAGTGCAGCCAGTTATGGCGGCGTTTAGTCGTTTTAGCCAATTACTAGGCGGCGTTGGCTCGGGACAACTTTGTAAAATGGTTAATCAAATTTGTATTGCTGGCGCAGTGCAAGGGTTAGCCGAAGGCTTACATTTTGCCAAGCAAGCTGGGCTTGACGGTGAAAAAGTTATAGAAACCATTTCGAAAGGCGCAGCCGGTTCGTGGCAAATGGAAAACCGCTACAAAACAATGTGGGCGGGTGAATATGAGTTTGGTTTTGCCGTAGATTGGATGCGTAAAGATTTAGGCATTGCACTCGATGAAGCTAAAAACAACGGCGCTACTTTACCAATGACCGCAACGGTCGATCAATACTACGCCGACGTACAAGCACTCGGCGGCGGCAGATACGACACCTCAAGCTTACTAGCACGCATTGAAGCGCTGCATAAAAAATAACGTTTACGTTGAGTATGTCGATGTAGACGGCAAGCTTGCTTGCGTGACGAGCAAAGCCCGTAAAGTGATTTATTCACAAAGAGGTTATGAGGCGCTGCGCTTTTAGAGGAAGTAATAGATCTAAAAAATTATTGTTTTTATGTCTTCTCATTTACTCCTCATTCGCTTCTCTTTGTGAAATAAATTTTGCTTTGTTTGTAGTGGTACAGATATTAATAAACAATAACGCGACGCTTTATTGCTAAAGCGTCGCGTTTTTAATGCGTTATACAAACAAAATTACATGCTTTGAGCGTAGTTATATAGCGCCTTTAAAATTGTAAGATTTTTTTCGCTGTCGTCATGCTCATGCGCTAGGTTCTCAAGGGTGATCATAAAATCTTGCGCGTTAATCGATGGTTGATCTTCCCCGTGCATTAACTTGTTTTGGCAATACTGGCGCCATTGGTCAAGCTCTTGCTGGTTTAGCGTTTCAGGCCAGTTACGGGCGCGGTATCTAAACAACAAGGTATTAAACTTTTTATCTTCAAAGTCTAACTTCAACCCAGCTAACTCATCTGGTTTTGCATCACGAATAATCGCAAATTTAGCTTTATCAGCATGGCTTGTAAACCCATCGTAAAGTAAGTAGTCAACGTTAGTGGTTGCGCTGTAATCGCCTTGCTCGTTAAACACTTCGGTTACTTTATCGCGAAGGTCGGTATTGGCTTTTAAAATAGCTAAATTAGCTAAGCACTGCTCGCGGTCAATCCCAAGGCGGGCGGCGTTTTCAGGCAATAATGTTTTAGCTGGGGCTAAAATAGGGCACTTGTTTAAATGCACTAGTTTTAAGCCAACAGGTAAATCGTCCTCGGCTAAATCTACACGTTTGGTGTATAAACGTTTGCGTAACTCTTCTACGTTTAAATCAATGAGTACTTGCGGGTTTTGGGTTAAATCAAAACAAATAACCGCGTTTTTATTAACCGGATGAAAGCTCATTGGTGCAACCCAGCTTGTACAGCCTTGTGTTGCAGGTATGCGCGACGTGGTATGCACCAGCGGCGTCATGTTAAATACATCAACCAATTCAGCAAGGGCTTTTTTGCCACGCAGCCCAAAAAAGAAGTTATACAGCTTTGGTTGCTTTTCTTTTATTAGCTTAGCCAGTGCAATAGTGGCGGTTACGTCGCTTAGTGCATCGTGCGCTGCAGCGTGTTCAATACCATTGGCTACCGTTAAATGCTCTAACTTAAAGCTTGGGCTACCGTCTTCTTTTAGCGGCCATTCAATGCCTTCAGGGCGCAGCGCATAACAAGCACGCACTAAATCAATAATATCCCAGCGGCTATTGTTATTTTTGTATTCACGCTCGTATGGGTCGTAAAAGTTACGGTAAAAGCTATAACGACTTACTTCGTCATCAAACCGAATACTGTTATAACCGGCAACACAGGTGTTTGGCACGCTAAATTCGGCATGAATTTTTGCTATAAACTCAGCTTCAACTAAGCCTTTTTTCATCGCCACTTGTGGTGTAATACCCGTAATTAAACAGGCCTCAGGGTGAGGCAAGTAATCCGCTTGCGGCTTACAATATTCAATAAGTGGCTCGCCAATAATATTTAAATCAAGATCGGTACGAATACCCGCAAATTGGCTTGGCTTATCCTTTTGAGGGCTCGCTCCCCAAGTCTCGTAGTCGTGCCAATAGATTGTTGCTTGATTTTGCTCTTGATATGCCATTTGAAAACCCTGAGTAGTTAACTTAAAAACGCCTAAATACGCGCCAAGTTACTAAAATAATGAATTATTTAGATTATGGCATATGGGCGAGGGAGTTTATAGGTTTGGGTGAGTTGAAAAGTATTAAAGTTTAAGTAAATGCGAGCAGAGAGTAAGAAACTTCGATTCGCATTTACTAGTACAAATAAACTTATTCAGGGACCAAAAAATTCACTTTGGTTTTAATGTTCATACAGTCAGCTAAGAATTTTTTGTAACTGTAATCCCTAGAAAAATATGAAAAAGATTTCAGAAAGTAATAATCATGTGCTGTAGTGTATCTTTGCCCAATAGTTTTTGATATTTCATTTGAATATTTGAAGTCTATGGTCGGACTTAAATCGAGGTGTGTAATCCCTGTTATGGGTTGATGGCTCATTGATGCACCAAATTTACTTAATTCATTTAGGTATGCCTTGATCTTCTGAGGCCAACCGAAAACAATAACTGGACCAACGGATACTCCTGTTATTGCATCTTTGTGCGCATCAAGCCAATTTATCGTTGTATTAACTGAGTCTTCTGTTTCACCAGCAAAAAGAAGTATATTAACTTTAACTTTAATATCATTATCATAAGCTTGCTCAATAATTCTAGAAGCTTGGGAAAGGTACTTTTCAGGTTTTTTAGTTTTATTCATGTTTATCAATTGATTATGATCAGCACTTTCTAAACCTAAATCAATTATTTCTAACCCTGACTTTTTAAGTTTTTTAATATGAGATGGCTTTATACTATCGACTCTAGCTTCTGTTCTCCATTTAAAAGCTTGTTTACTTTTGTCTTTATTAGCTATTAATTCATCTATCCAATTTTCATTCGAAGCGAAGAGTGAGGCTTCAAAATATAGGTTCATTGGCGTCAGTTCGTCAAATATAATAGTGCCCTCAGATTCGGAGGTGATCAATTTTGGAGGTTTTAGCTTCTCTAAAGGTTCATCTTTTTCTTGACAGAAATTACATCCCATCCCACAGCCTCTTGATACTTCTAAACTTGGTTGATATAGATGTCTGTCATATAAAATAGAGTAATCTAAAGCTAATTCAGATTTTGTTGTAAAAACTTTCATTGGATTATCTGTCACAAGTCTTAAAATATCTTTATCAGCTGTTCCTGGGAAAATAATATCGGCAAGCGGCACTAATTTTTTCATTAGTTTAACTTCATCATCAATTACCCAGCGACCACCAATTATTATTTTTCTATAAGGTTGAAGTTTTCTAAAATGCGCAATGAATTCATTTACCCAGCTGATAGCATAAAAACTAGGAATTGAAATAAGAATTGGTGAAGTTGAAATTAGTAAACCATTATTTATGGCTGTTTTTAAAGTTGTAACTGGAAGTTCAAAATTTCCTTGA
>NZ_PJBK01000092.1:0-16504 GCF_002836155.1 Pseudoalteromonas sp. GutCa3
ATTACTAGAAGATTCACAGATCGTCTGAACATATTACGGGGGGTTTAATGAAGCTTGTCTGAATTACATTTGTATAAAATAAAAAAGCCGCAAGAGCGGCTTTTAAATGTTTAGATTTAACTTAGTTATTTCTTTTTAAATCGACGCACTATTGATAGTGGTGCTAAAAGAAGTGATAACCATAATAATGAACCTGCATCATTATCATCATCTGAGCGTAAGTTATTTACTTTCACGGCTACTTTTTCAACGTTAGATAAGTTACCCACGCTATCCTGAGCTTGCACTGTTAAAGTAATACGATTTTCAAATTCGTAATCAATTTCTCCAGCAACAATTAGCTGCCCCTGATTGTTAATAGAAACGCTGTCATTATCAGATGTAATAAATTTAACAACTGGTGATTCATCGGCATTTGGATCACTAAAATCGAGTGTGCCGATAATTGTGCCAATTGCGCTGTTTTCATCGACTGCAAAAACTTGATCAGCTTTAATAACTGGCGTTTGCTCTTCAGGTGTTAAAGTAATTTCAGATTTAATATCAATAATTACAGGGTCGTGATCTGATGCGCGGTATGCACTTTCAGAGTACAAACTAGATTGTTGACCTTCGCTTTTAAACTCTACATTGTAATCAAGAGAAATAGGTTCATCTGCGTTGATGTGCCAATCTGTTGCTGCGACAATTTTGCTAAGTAGTGATTGGGTAGCTACTGCATGATCTAAACTACCTGCGCGACCAGAAAAACTGTAAGAATAACCAAGCGTATCACCATCAATTTCTGCAACTACATTTTTGTAGCCTTTATCAGCAAATGCACGTATAGGATCTTCCATTGCGTAAGCATTCATATCGCCGACTAAAATAGTATCTTCGTCGTCAACACCGGTTGGTTTGCTATCAAGCCAATTTGCGAATGCATTAGCACCTTCTGTGCGTATTTCATTCCAACAGCCTTGTCCATCACCTGAATCTGCATTGTTTCCAGAAGCACTACCACAGCTTTTAGATTTAAGGTGTGACACAGCAACAGTAAATACTTCATCAGTTTCTAATGATTTAAAGCTTTGTGCAATTGGAGCACGGTTACTAAAATCAAATGGAGCCTCAGTCGTAATAGCAGCAGTACCTACTTCTTCTACTTTGTTAGCACGATAGATAAGTGCGGTAGTAATTGCATCGGTACCAATTTGACCTACGTTAAAATCAACAAATGCATAGTTGTTAGCACTATCAGCGTCATTTAATGCATCTACTAAGCTTGCAATTGCACTAAATTCGCCAAAACCATCATTTTCAATTTCCATTAAACCAACAACATCGGCCTGGATAGCGCTAATGGCACTTACAATTTTAGCTTCTTGGCGAGTAAATTCAGCTTCTGAATCTGCACCTCGGGCTGTCGGGAACCCTCCGCCTTGGCCATCACCATTAAAGTAATTAAGTACGTTAAAGCTAGCTACACGTAAATCTGCTTCAGCATTAAGTTCAGGCGCATTTTCACGTGCATTTGTTGCAATAAACGAAGGTGCTACAGTTGGGTGGATTCTGTAAAGGCTAAAGCTATAAGCAAGTGCCCCCGTAACCGTATTAACTGTATCGCCAGTACGTAATGTATTTTCTGCTGATAAGCCTGGAGTTGGGTAGGCTGTAGGGTCTAAGTTTTGTCCTGTAGAGCCATCATCTAGTAAAATCTTTTTAAGTAGATTTTCAGTTTCAACTGCATTAGCTGCATCTCCAGGTAATGCAACTTGGGTACCTTGATACAAGCGTTCTGTTGCTAATTCAACTTCACCATATCGACCAAGGCCAAAGTTATTAGTTACTACTAATGGTTGTTCTAATGTAACTAACATACCTTCAAAAGCTTCTAAATCAGTTGTATCAGCTAAAGGTAAAGTGATTTTTGTAGCTGCTGCAGCTAAACCAGTGCCACATACGGCAACTTGGCTAACACTGCCGATTTGTGTTGCATCAAAATATTCTTCTACAGTACCTTGTACACGTACATGGTCGCCTACGTTTACGTCAATATCTGCAAAATAAACAAATACACCTTCAGAGGTGAGAGGATTTGCATCTATGTCAGCAGCAAGTGAGCTAACGAAAAAGCCTTTTAATTGATCATCATCTTGGAAGTCTGCGGTTACAATACCCTCAAACTCTACTAAAGTATTAACAAGCGGGCTTGCAGAGCTATCGCCTTGTATAGCGTTAATTAGTACTTTTTCTGCGCCACAAACAAGTGGTTCAAGTGGTTCTGGTTCTGGAATTGGTTCAGGAGCACTGCCTTCAGAACCAGAATGAGAACCTAATCCATCGAATGTATCTATATCAAATTGAACCCATTCATCGCTAGGGCTAAACGCTGATGTTGAATCAGTGCGGCCTGTTGTAATACTGTCTTTTCTACGGAGTGTTTTGTTTTGCGTTTGTGCTGAGGCATCAGACCAAAATGACCCTGGATCTACACCCACTTGACCAAAGCTATCGACTACAATACCATCTTTTGTTAACACAAGAGCATCGTCACCGTTGTAAAATGTAACAGTGCTAGTAGTATCGGAAATACTTAGTATGTCTTCAATTGCGCCGGAGTTGGCAATTACGTATGTTGTATTTGCAGCTAATTCACCTGTTAAAGCAATAGAATTTCCTACAGTATCGCTACCGTTTGAATACAGTCCTAATGTGTATCCATCAAGTACTATTGAGGTAGGTGCATTATTATAAAGCTCAATTGCTTTATTATTACTGCTTCCCTCTATGTATTCTGAAATGATTAGATCTGCAGAGGCTGGTGCACTGAGACTTGCTATAACAAGTGCGAGTGGTGTTATTTTTGTTTTAAACATTTTTTTATTATTCCCGTGTATTAATCCCAAAATGGGACACCAGTTTAGAGAATAAATATGACGAAAATAATACAAAAATGTAAACGAATGTAAACAAAAGGCGATTTAACCGCCTTTTTATAAAAACCTTACTTTTTAGCTAGGTATTGTGCGGCTTGCTTAGCAAAATAGGTCAATATTCCATCGGCGCCTGCACGCTTAAATGCAAGTAAAGACTCCATTATAGTAGCTTCCTCACTTAACCAACCGTTATCAATAGCTGCTTTGTGCATTGCATACTCGCCACTTACCTGATATGCGAAAGTAGGTACACCAAACTCGTCTTTAACACGACGTACAATATCTAAATAAGGCATGCCAGGCTTAACCATGACCATATCAGCGCCTTCTTGTAAGTCTAATGCGACCTCACGTATTGCTTCATCAGAGTTTGCAGGGTCCATTTGGTAGGTTTTTTTATCGGCACCTTTTAAGTTCCCAGCAGAACCTATTGCATCTCTAAATGGGCCATAGTAGCTAGATGCGTATTTAGCTGAGTAGGCCATAATACGGGTATGCACAAACCCATCAGCTTCAAGTGCTTCACGAATTGCAGCAATACGGCCATCCATCATGTCCGAAGGGGCAATTACATCAGCGCCCGCTTCTGCATGCGAGAGTGCTTGTTTAACTAAAATTTCGGTGGTTACGTCGTTTATTACATAGCCTGTGTCATCAATAATGCCGTCTTGACCGTGCGTCGTGAATGGATCAAGTGCACCATCAGTAATTACACCCAACTCAGGAAAGGCTTCTTTTAAAGCGCGAACAGTACGTTGCACTAAGCCATCGTCATTATATGCTTCTTCGGCAAATAGTGATTTTTTGTCCGCAGGGGTTACCGGAAAAATAGCAACGGCAGGTACGCCAAGTTCAACAAGTTCTTTTGCCTCAAGCAATAGTAAATCTATCGATAGACGTTCAATACCAGGCATGGATTCAATTGCTTCGCGGCGATTTTTACCTTCAAGTACAAATACAGGGTAAATTAAATCGTTTACGCTAAGTTGGTTTTCGGCCATTAAGCGGCGAGAAAAGTCGCTGCGGCGCATTCTGCGCATGCGAGTATACGGGAAAAGGTCTAATCCTGATTGGGCCATATTAATATGCTCCTACTGTGGTAATGGAAAAGTGATTACTTGATTACGGCCATGTTGCTTTGCGTAATAAAGTGCTTTGTCGGCGCACTCAGTAAAAATTTGAGGATTGCTAACATCATCAGCAATGCTGGTGTATACACCAGCGCTAATTGTAAATTGAATATCATTATTGGCAACCGTTACTGTACTGGCTGAGATAGCTGCTCGTATTTTTTCAGCTATGTCTTGTGCACCTTCGCTGGGGGTATTAGGTAATAGCACCACAAACTCTTCACCGCCATAACGAGCAACTTCATCGAGTGGTCGCTTTAAATGATCTTTTATAAGGTCAGATACAGCTTTAATAACTTGATCGCCAATTATGTGTCCGTATGTATCGTTAATGCTTTTGAATCGGTCTATATCAAGCATAACAATACTAAGCGGCGTTTGTTCACGGCGAGACCGACGAAGCTCCATTATTAGCTTTTTATCAAAAAAGCGTCTGTTTTTTATTCCGGTTAAAGCGTCTTCGGTATTGAGTAACTCAAGTGAGCGGTTTTTTTCTTCAAGTTCTCTGAGTGTAATTTGTAATTCAAAGGTGCGTTCGTCGACTTGTGATTCGAGTTCTTGGCGTGTTTTTTCTTGTAACTTTAAGCGCTCTTTAAGTAGCGTATCTTGAGCCGCATTTTCAGCAATCAAGGTTTGCTGAGCAATTACTTCTTCATCACGTTGCAAAATAAATAACTTCATTACACTGTAGCATAGACAAAATGTGCAGCTAAAAAAGCATGTAAATACAAATGCTAATGTACTTCTGTCAAAGGCGTATAGCCCTATTACTGCAACAATAAAATAAAGCATCACCACCAAGAAAAAAACTAATACGAGCAGTAGCGCTTTATTAGGTTTAGAAGGTGATAAACGTATGCACATAAGTGTAGTTGCAATATAAAAGCCTAAAACGATTGGGATAGTAGTTAAGCAAAATAGTGTCACTATATGGTTTGGAAATAGCCAAATAAATAATAACGAGACACCTAATGCGTTAACTACCACTTTTTGAACCGTTAGTAAAAAAGAGGGCTTTGGATGGCAAATTTGCTTTTGTAAAGGCAAAAACATTAAAGCAATAAGCATAAGTAATACAGGGATCATAACTTGCTGTAATGCTGGCAAATTAGGATGAATATATTTTAGGCCAAAGCCACAAATGTAGGCTAATAAACTACCTAATGTGAGGGTAATTAAACCAGCATAAACAAAATAACGTTTACGTGAAAAACTATATAAAACTAAGCAACTCACACCTAAAGAAAATATAAAACCAATCAATAAGCCATAGAGTAAATTAAGTTTACCTTTATGTGCCAAATAAGCTTCTGGTTGCCACAGCGTTAAAGGGACTCGCAAGCCGGAGCTATTCGTCACTCTCATAATAATAATGGTTTCGCTATTTGCAGGGCTAATTAATTTAACTAATAAAGATTCACTCTTAATCGCACGTTTATCAAGGGGGTATGCATCGCCAATTTGGGTGTGAGAAATTAATTGCGAGTTATGTAACTGATATACTTGAACGTCGTTTAGCAGAGGGTTGTTTAGTGACAACAGTTGTTCGGTATTATAACTAAGCGTGTTTTTTATTTTAAATTTTATCCACACAGAACGCTGCTCTAGTCCTAAATTAAGAGGTTTTCCTGTGTTTTTTAGCCACTGTATATGGCCACTTTGTTGTGCACTTAATAGCGATGTTGGTTCAAAAGAGTAATACAGATTATTGATGTTTTGAGAGTTAAAATCGTGTTTTATTATTACCGGGTTTGCGAAAGAGCAAAAAGTGCAAAGGAATACCAATAGGCTTAAAAGTGCCTTTGCATAGGCCATTAACGATCTTCTAAACCAAAAACACGGTGAAAATTTTCTGTAGTTTTACGGGCTACAACTTCTTCATCTATTTGATAAAGTTGTGCAACCGTTTGACAGATATAAGGAAGCAGAGCGGGTTCATTTTTACGCGATTTAGGCTTTGGCTTAACTGTTCGTGGAATTAAAAATGGTGCATCAGTTTCTATTAATAATCGATCTAGAGGAATACTAGGCACTAGTTGTTGTAAATCTTTACCACGCCTTTCATCACATACCCAACCCGTTATACCAATATATAGACCTAAATCTAAATATTGTTTTAGAGCTGCTGAGTTACCTGTAAAGCAGTGGAGTACACCGCGAATATTAAACTCTTTTAAAATACTTAGCATGTCGTCACTTGCATCACGTTCATGTAAGTAAACAGGTAAATCTAATTTTTCGGCAAGTGCTAGGTGGCGTCTAAAAACACTAAGCTGTACATCGCGAGGCGAAAAGTCACGGTTATAATCAAGGCCGCATTCACCAATCGCTATGACTTGCTTATTGTTTGCAAGTGCAGTTAATTGTGCTTCTAATTCATTTGTCGCCGATTTAGCATCATGCGGGTGGACACCCGCCGTAGAATATTGAAGATGTTTTATCGCAAGTTCAAGTGATTGCTGACTACTTGCAATATCACAACCTATAATAAGCATATTTGTAACCCCGGCTTCGCTTGCGCGGGTAATTACATCTCGATGCTGGTCATCAAATTGATGATTAGTTAAGTTAACCCCAGCATCAATTAACGTATATGACATTACTTAGTACGTTTAACGCGAATAGAGCGGTTTTTACCGTCTTTTTTCAGTAAGAAAGAGCTGAATGCACCGCGACTAATTATAATTGTATCATTTTCTTTTAAACGCATGCTGTCAGAGCCAATTTGGCGCCATTGTTGGCCGTTATCTAGTGAAATAATTAACTCGCCATAAGCAGCTTCATCAATTGATGTAATCATGGCTTTTATTTCAGTTTCTTTCTCTACTTGCTCTTCTATTTTATGCTCTAAACCAAAATTGTCAGCTTTTGCCTTTGCTTGAATTGGTGCTGCAGCTACGACTTGAGGCACATTATTAGCCGTTGGTGGAGTGAGCGTTTTTGTTATTGTTGGCTTAACCAGTGATTTACCAGCAATTGTATTGTCATAGCAAAGTAATCGGTTAAAGTCATTTTCAATAAAGCTACATGCTTGCAGGGCCTGAGTATTAAATTCAGTTTGCGCAGCAAAAGTAGGCGCACTTAATAAAACCAATAGTGAGAGTAGTTGTTTTTTCATTTTATTCCTCAGATTCTTTTTGTGGTTTGGCGGTATAAAATTTTGCTAAAATTAAACCTAGTTCAAACAAAAGAAGCATCGGAAATGCTAATAATGTTTGTGATAAAACATCAGGCGGTGTTAAAAACATTGCCACTACAAATACACCCACCACGATATAAGGGCGCTTTTCTTTTAAGCTTTTTGTTGTTGTTGCGCCACTCCAGCATAGCAGCATAATAGCTACTGGAATTTCGAAAGCGACACCGAATGCAAAAAATAGTTTTAATACAAACCCTAAATAGCTACTTATGTCGGGCGCAAGGGTCATCATTTCGGGGCCGGTACTTGTAAAAAAGCCTAAAATAATTGGCAGAACTACAAAATAACAAAAAGCTATGCCGCCATAAAATAATATTATACTTGAGGCGAGAATGGGCATGAGCATTTTTTTTTCGTGCTGATATAACCCCGGTGCTATAAAGCCCCAAATTTGATGCAATATCCACGGAATCGACGCAAATAAAGCGACAAATAAAGTAAGTTTGAAAGGTGCAAAAAAGGGGGCTGTTACATCGGTTGCAATCATAGTCGCAGTACTTGGCAAATGCGAAACTAACGGCTGTGCAACAAAGGCGTAAATATCATTCGCAAAATATACTATGGCAATGAAAATAACTAAAATGCTCAATAGTGCTTTTATTAGCCGATCACGTAACTCAATTAAATGCGCTACAAACCCCGATTTTACTTCCTCAGCCATTATTTTTTATACCATGTAGTAAGTTGACCACAAAGTGAGAAATAAATTTCACTTTTTCTCATCAAGTTGTTGGTTATTTGATGTATCAGATTGTGTTTTTTTGTAGCTGTGAGTAACTGATTCAGCCGCTTTTTGTAGCTCTGTTAATGAACTTTGTAGCTCAGGGCTTAAGTCTTTTAGTTCTTGTTGTTCTGCTTTTTTAAGGTTTTCGTGAAGTTCATGAATACGCAGTTCTTCACTTACTTCGGCTTTTACTGAGTTGGCAAGTGATTTAGCGGTTTTAACCCATTTACTCACTGTTCTAATAGCAACAGGTAAGCGCTCAGGACCGAGCACCACTAAGCCAACAATAAAAATAACAACAAGCTCCCACATCCCCATACTAATTAAACCTTATTGCTATCTTTGCTTTTTTCAGTATTGGTTGAGTCGTCAACGGTGCTTTTTTCTGATTGTTGAATTTGCTCTGATTTTTCTTGCTCACTCGCTGTGTCGTCCGACATTGCTTTTTTGAAGCCTTTAACAGCGCCTCCAATATCACCACCCATACCGCGTAGTTTTTTTGTGCCGAAAAGTAAAACTATGATCGCTAAAACAATTAATAATTGCCAAATACTAATACCACCAAAACCCATGGTTTTCTCCAATATATAAAACGGTTAAATGTATATTTTAAATACTAATTATACGCCCAATAGCGCAAATAGCACTCAGTTTATGCGTTGCGCCATGCTGCAATAAAGCTAATAGCAGATAAGGCTATTGCAATGCTTGCAGCTACTAAATCGTGCTGTAAATAACAAAGTGTTGCCATAATCATTGTAGCACTACCAAATAAACTCAATATTAAAGGTTTATGAGATACCTTTTGTTCTTGAGGTTGATGAGCGTGTGGTGCACGCTTTAAATTTTGGTAAATTAGATCAGGTAGTTCAGGCATTTTTTCAGCCCAAAATGGCAAGTTAGCATACATTTGCTTCAGTACTGATAGCGGTCCAACTTGCTGCTTCACCCAATCTTCTAAAAAGGGTTTGGCTGTTTTCCATAAGTCGAGTTGCGGGTAAAGCTGACGCCCTAATCCTTCAACGTATAATAAGGTTTTTTGTAGCAATACTAATTGCGGTTGTACTTGCATGTTAAAACGACGTGCAGTATTAAATAGATTTACGAGTACGTGACCAAATGAAATTTCAGCCAAAGGTTTATTAAATATAGGCTCGCAAACTGTGCGAATCGCAAATTCAAATTCTTCAATGCTAGTATCTGGTGGTACCCAACCAGAATCTACGTGTAGCTGTGCAACTTGGCGATAATCACGATTAAAAAAGGCGATAAAGTTTTCAGCTAAATAGCGTTTATCTTCTTTGCTTAACGTACCAACTATACCGCAATCAATACCGATATACATTGGATTTTCAGGATGCTCGCGAGAGACGAATATATTACCAGGGTGCATGTCGGCATGAAAAAAGCTGTCTCTAAACACCTGCGTAAAAAACACTTCTACGCCGCGCTCAGCAAGTAATTTCATATTAGTGTTTTGCGCCAGTAATGCATCCGTATCAGACACAGGTATACCGTAAATACGCTCCATTACCAGCACATTGCTACGGCTGTAATCACTGTAAACTGCAGGGATATATAATGAATCAGAGCCTTCAAAATTGCGTTTTAGTTGAATGCCATTGGCACCTTCGCGCATTAAGTCGAGCTCGTCTAGGAGTGTTTTTTTGTATTCTTTAACCACTTCAACGGGGCGTAGACGTTTTGATTCGTTATGGACTTTTGCAAGTACCTTAGCGAGCTTTTCCATTAACGCTAAGTCGGCATTAATTTGCTCGTAAATATTGGGTCTAATAACCTTAATTACTACATCTTGCTCAATGCTTTGCTCATCAATAAGCTTTGCTGTATGTACTTGCGCTATAGATGCTGAGGCCAGTGGAATTTGTGAAAACTCACTAAACAATTCACTTATGTCGTTAATTTCTAGCGCTTTTTCTATGATTTTTTGTGCAAGTGCGCCTTCAAATGGCTGAACTTGATCTTGTAAAAACGCAAGCTCTAAAGCGATATCATGAGGGAGTAAGTCACGACGAGTTGAGAGCATTTGGCCAAACTTAATCCAAACAGGACCAAGCTCTTGTAGTGCCAAACGTAAACGTAGTCCTGCAGGTTTTTCTTTGTGCTGATTACGCAGCCAAAACAAACTGCCACGAGCTACTTTACCAAACCAAGGGATCTTATGTTTTGGAATTAGCTCGTCTAACCCATAGCTAAGTAATGTTTTGGTGATGTTATACAAACGTGCAGTCGACACAAAAAATCCTTAGAGGGTGTTTGAAGGTGAAAAAGAGTTTAACAAGGTATTTATACGCTGCTCAACAGCAGCGACTTGGCCTTTGAGTTCTCTATTTTTTTGTTTAAATTGCTCAAGTTCTAATGGGTGAATAGTAATTGCGAGCTCATCTTGGCATAAACTTGTAAGCATTGTACTTATTTTAGTGTTGGTTTTGCTGCTCTTTTGTTTTAGTTTTTTTAAGTGCAGATATAACTGCTGAGCGGGGGTATCGCCAATGTATCTAGAGAGCTGTTCAGGCCAATCAATATCAATGCCTGAAAACGCATTGCTATAAGTTTGCGCAATATTTAAATCGCCTTGTAAGTCGAGCTTATCTTGGCGAATTAACTGGGTAAGCATAGCTGGGTTTTTAAGCGCTAAAAGCGTGTCTATGTCTGCGCTGATCATACAATCTGCGTTTTCATTATTTTGAGCACTGTATAAGTGTAATTGCTCAGCGCTATAAACAAGTTGGATGCTTTGTTGCCAATCTCTTACTTCAACCACTAAGCGCTGATGTTTAACGGCGCTTAGCTTTTCAGATAATTGTGGGTCAAGGCTAAGTGCTTGATTTAGTACACGCTCAATAAGCGAAAGTACAAAATTAGGTAACATAAAAAATTCAGATGGCATTGCATCATTATTATTTTTTGTTATTTTCTCAAGCGCCATAACTGCTAGCCTTAATATTTAAAACCACGGTGCAGCGCAACAATTCCGCCTGTGAGGTTTTGGTATGTTGTTTGCTCAAAGCCTGCATCTTCCATCATCGCTTTTAGCGTGTCTTGATCTGGATGCATTCGAATAGATTCAGCTAAATACTTATACGATTCACTGTCGTTAGCAACTAGCTTACCCATTGTAGGCAATAAATTAAATGAGTAAAAATCGTAAGCTTTACTAAGTACGTCATGCTCTGGTTTTGAAAACTCTAAAACAAGTAAACGACCACCTGGCTTTAAAATGCGGTACATAGAGCGTAATGCTTTGTCTTTATCGGTAACGTTACGTAAGCCAAAGGCAATAGTGATCACATCAAAGCTATTATCTGGGAACGGTAGCATTTCTGCATTCATTTGTACGTAGTCGATATTGCCCACTAATCCAAGATTATGCAGTTTTTCACGACCAACTTTAAGCATAGATGAGTTTATATCACCCAAAACAACTTGACCCGTTTCGCCCACTAATTGGCTAAACTTTACCGTTAAGTCGCCAGTGCCGCCGGCTAAATCGAGTACATGATGGCCTTTACGAACACCTGAGCTTGCAATAGTTTGACGTTTCCATAAACGATGCACCCCAAAAGACATTAAATCATTCATTACATCGTATTTTGCAGCTACTGAGTGAAATACATCAGCAACCATAGAAGCTTTATCGTTCTCGGCTACTGTTTTATAACCAAAATGCGTGGTCTTTTGTTCGGTTTCGTTCATGATTAATCTCTATCGTGACAATAGAGGTTAGTGTACTTTATTGTACACAGTAGGTGCAATTTGAATATGATTTATCAGGTAATTTATTGCCCTGCAGTGTAACTACTTTGACCTAATGAACGTGCTTTAAAAGCCGCATGAGATGCTTTTTTTGCTAACTGATTAAAATCATCTTCTTGTTGATGCTGAGCAATTCCTAGTGATAAGCCAATACTTGGTAGCTTGATACCTGTTTTTGAACTAACAAAGCGTAGCTTTTCGACCCCATTTCTTACTTTCTCGGCTATCACATTGGCCGTATCTGGGTCGATGTCGGCGAGCAAAACAGTAAATTGATCTTTAGCTGTGCGACCAGGTAAGCCACTTTGAAAAACATATTTTTGCACTTGCTTAGCAACTTTACTCAAAATGACTTCACCAATAATATCACCATAATTTTTAGTAAAGTGATCAAGGTTGTCTATTTGAATCGCTATTGCGCAAATAGATTTTTGTTGATTAGTCCACACTTGGGTTTGTTGCGTTAAATAATGGCGCTTATAAAGCCCTGTTTGGCTATCAATAATATGCTGTTTACGAAGTTGAGTTAGCTGCTTTTGTGTTTTTTCGTGTAGTTGTTTGGCTTTGCTTAGTTCTTGCTTAAATTGCTTATGTTGGTTGAGTAATTCGGCGGTTTGATTATGAAGAACTTCAAGCGCTTGACGGCTTTGTTCTATGTTGTTCTCATCTAGCGAATGTACGCATTCGCTCACTTGACCCGCAAAGCGAATTATTTGCTTTTCAGTAGCTTGAGAATTTTGAGAAAGTGAGTTTATAACACCATCAACATTTTGAATCATGTTGACTTGCGCTTTGTGGCCAGTATTTAAAAACTCAGAATGTAGTTGTTCAATTAAAACGCTATCTATATTGTCTTCAACAGCGATAGCACGGTCTAAAGCTTTATTTAGCTTGAGATTAGTTTGACTGGTATAAGCATAAATAACTTGATAATTCAGCGGCGTAGGTGGGAGCGTATAGCGCTCTAAAAAAACACACACTTTGGTCATTTTTTCTTGTGCAATAGCCATGGAATCATGGAACATCATTTTAAATACCAACTAAGTACGCATAAGTGCAAATTTTAAAATATCTCATTCCATGAGGCGGTTATGCGTCCGAGCTTTTTATTATTTTTTTATACAGTAATCATTATCCGAGCTATTTAAAAGCAAAAACGATAGTTAGGGAACTTAAATTTTGCTTTAGCAGCTCAATCGCTGTTTTTCTCATCAATTAGGCTGGTTTTTACTTCATTTAATGTATGTAACGTATTAATACACTTGGTATAAGTAGGGATTATTACTATGAGGTTGGTCTCATTTACTTGCTATTTATTTACCCTACGATAGCTTTATGAAATTAATAACACTGCTAAGTTACATTATAATGAATCATTTTTTA
Source organism: Pseudoalteromonas sp. GutCa3 (assembly GCF_002836155.1). Lineage (NCBI taxonomy): Bacteria > Pseudomonadati > Pseudomonadota > Gammaproteobacteria > Alteromonadales > Pseudoalteromonadaceae > Pseudoalteromonas > Pseudoalteromonas sp. GutCa3. Next base: position 13,132 of record NZ_PJBK01000092.1, read on the forward strand.
ATTAAGCCACTTCGCCAATCTTTATTTGGTATCACGGTTTTGTGCTCATTAAGTGCATGCCAAATGACCATGCAAAATTCAGATCAACAATTTACTAAAGTAGCGCAAAGTATTGTTGATTATAGAGAAAGCATTAACCCTTACGATAGTGTAGGTGGTGTTGAAGGTTATTTATTACCAAATTTATCCCCTGAATTTTTAGCGCAAGAATATAAAAATAAAACGCGATTACTTGCTGAATTAGACACTATTAATATTGAAAAGCTAAGCGATGAAAATCAAATTAACTTCGATATTATTCGAGCTCAAGTACAAAACAGTGTCGATGAATATGTATTTAATGCGCACTATATGCCGCTCACCTCTGAATATGGGTTTCATTCTGGTTTGTCTTACATAATAAATAGCTCTAAATATAAAAACCCGGAAGATTACCAAGTGTATCTTGCACGATTGGCGCAAGTTCCACGCTTTTTTGAGCAAAACATGTATTGGATGAAAAAAGGGCTTGAGACAGGGCTTACTCAACCTAGAGCTGTATTAGAAGGTTATGAAGATTCAATTAATGCTTACATTGTTGACGATGTAACTACGTCTGAATTTTATAAACCATTTTTAACTAACACAGCTGGTTTAAGTGAAAGTGAATTTAAAGCACTACAACAAAAAGCTAAAAATATTATAAAAGAAGAGGTTATAAAATCTTATAAAGATTATTTAGCGTTTTTTACGCAGCAATATCGACCTGGTGCACGTACAAGTATTGGTATATCAGATACACCTAATGGCGAAGCGTTTTATAAAAATAGAGCTAAGTACTACACCACTACCGATATGACACCTAAAGAGATTCACGAACTTGGCTTAAAAGAAGTTGAGCGAATTCGTAGTGAAATGGAAAACGTAATAGCAGAGGTAGGTTTTAAAGGCACGTTTGCCGAATTTATCCACTTTTTACGCACTGATCCACAATTTTACGCCACAACACCAGAGCAACTTTTAAAAGAAGCATCTTATATTGCTAAAAAAATGGATGCACAACTGCCTAAATTATTTCATACCTTACCGCGCAAACCTTATGGTGTAGCACCTGTACCGGCTAGTATTGCACCTAAATACACAACCGGTCGATATTCAGGCTCTAATCGAGATGATGAAGCAGGGTATTATTGGGTAAATACTTACGCTTTAGATAAGCGCCCTTTGTATGTTTTAGAAGCATTAACACTGCACGAAGCCGTGCCTGGCCATCATTTACAAATATCACTTAATGCAGAGCTTGAAAATCTGCCGAGCTATCGCCGTGATGCTTACCTCTCGGCATTTGGCGAAGGTTGGGGGCTTTACTCTGAGTATTTAGGTTTAGAGGCAGGCTTTTATCAAGACCCATATAGCCGTTTTGGTCGTTTAACGTATGAAATGTGGCGAGCAGCGCGTTTAGTTGTTGATACAGGTATGCATATGTATGGCTGGAGTCGCGAGCGTGCCATGAACTTTATGAGCGAAAATACAGCGCTTTCGTTGCATAACGTTAAAACCGAAACCGATCGTTATATTACATGGCCTGCACAGGCGCTTTCGTACAAAATAGGTGAGCTTACTATTAAGCGTTTACGCATTGAAGCAGAGCAAGCGCTAGGAAAAAGCTTTGATATTCGTGAATTTCATCATCAAATATTACGCCATGGTTCAGTGCCTTTATCGGTACTTGAAACACAAGTGCGTTTATATATAAAAGCAGAGTTAGCTAAACAACAGAATTAGATATAAGGCAGTTAAAGCCTTGAACAAATAAAAGTGTTATGTCATTTTGGTGGTATAGCACTTTTTTATTTTAAAAACAGTCATCAAGGGGCCTTGGGTGAGTAATTTTATAATGTTTAGTATTGATGTATTTGCAAGTATGTTTATTGTTGTTTTAGGGTTATTGGTTTTAATCGTTGTCGTTTTTTATATTCGAGATGTAACACAAACCAAGCATGCAATTAGACGTAATTACCCTGTTATTGGTCGCTTTCGATATTTTTTTGAACGCCAAGGTGAGTTTTTTAGACAGTACTTTTTTGCTCAAGATAGAGAAGAAATGCCGTTTAACCGCGCTGAGCGTAGTTGGGTTTATCGTGCAGCAAAAGATGTTGACCGTACGGCTGCATTTGGCTCCACGCAAAGCTTAGAAGTAACAGGTACGGTTATGTTTATGAACTGTGCATTTCCTACTTTAGACGAAGAAGCGCTCGACCCGAGTAATGTTACTTTGGGTCCATACTGTAAAACACCTTACACGACCAACTCGTTATTCAATGTATCTGGTATGAGTTTTGGTGCGCTTTCAAAGCCAGCTGTACGAGCCTTATCAAAAGGGGCAAAACTAGCGGGTTGTTGGATGAACACCGGTGAAGGGGGATTAAGTCCTTATCATTTAGAAGGTGGTGCCGATTTAGTGTTTCAGATTGGTACAGCTAAATATGGTGCACGAGACGAGCATGGAAGTTTAAGTACCGAAAAGCTAAAAGAAATAGCGGCTCACGAACAAGTAAAAATGTTTGAACTTAAAATGAGCCAAGGTGCAAAACCAGGTAAAGGCGGTATGTTACCAGGGCGCAAAGTTAACGCCGAAATAGCTAAAATTAGGGGCATACCAGAAGGACAAGATTCTATTAGCCCCAATGGTCATCCTGAAATTAAAAACCCAGCCGATATTCTCGATATGATTGCCACTGTACGTAACGCGACAGGTAAGCCTACAGGCTTTAAAGCGGTAATTGGTGCTTACGGATGGTTAGAAACGTTGTTCGCTGAAATAAACCACCGTGGTATAGAGTCTGCACCTGACTTTATTACCATAGATAGTGCTGATGGTGGTACGGGCGCAGCACCACAACCGCTTATGGATTCAGTGGGTTTACCACTTCGTGAAAGTTTACCGCTTGTAGTTAATATGCTTGAAAAACATGGGCTGCGAGATCGTATTAAAATAATCGCCTCAGGTAAATTAATTGTTCCTTCAAAGGTGGCTTGGGCGTTAGCGCTCGGTGCTGATTTTGTTGTATCGGCTCGAGGGCATATGTTTGCACTGGGCTGTATTCAGGCAATGCAATGTAATAAAGATACCTGTCCGACGGGTATCACTACGCATAACGAGCGTTTGCAACGCGGCTTAAATGTAGCTGATAAAGCGCAACGAGTAGCTAACTATAATAAATACATTCATTACGGAGCTGGGCTAATAGCCCATTCTTGTGGTGTGACTAGTGCACGCGAATTAAAACGTGAACATGTACGTATAGTGCAAGAAAGTGGTTTATCAGAGCCGCTCGATAAAATTTACGAAAACTATAAGTAAGTTTTTAACTAACTAAAAAAGGCGCTAATA